>JAEZUZ010000116.1 GCA_023443345.1 Bacillota bacterium | reverse complement strand
CAATAATCATCTGATGAACTATATTCTTTACTTCTTCTAAAAATTCATTGTTAAAACTTATATCTTCAACTAAGTTTTTTACATAGATATTTGATGCAATAAATAAAAGAGTCATATATAAAATTTCTTCTTCATCTTTAGAATCATATATCTGACTTACCAATTCATATTCTTTAGTTTTATCTAATATAAATCTCTCTATTTTAAGCTTTCTGCTCTTTTTACTATCTATTCTAGCTAGAGTAAATTTAATTGCTTCAACTAAGAATTTAAAAGCATCATCTGAATACTTTATATTTAAATTTTTTTCGATTAAAGTAATAAGATGTACTGCCTTATCGTGATACTTAGAAGTAAAATCAGAAAATAATGAAGTATTTCTATTTAAATTTAGATTTCTTCTTATAATTGAGTTGGTAAAAATTCTTAAGTCATATTCTTTACCACTTAATACATAGCCTTTTATTTTAGAAAATGTAAGCCTTATATTGTATTCTTCAAGTTTTTTTCTTAACTCTTTTATGTCCTTCATTGCAGTGTTTTTGCTTATATCTAATAAAACTTGAAGATGATATATGGTAACTTCCTTATTGTACAAATAGATATACAAGAATATATATTCAAGCCTTTGACTTAGAGAGAAATATCTACTACTATACTCATTTTGTTTAAAAAATTCATACACTTCTTTAGAAACAAAAAAATTACCTTTAAAATCTCTTTTAATTATTGGAACATCATTTTGCATAAGAGTTTCATTTATCTGGTCAAGGGCATAACTTATCTGTCTCTTTGTAAGATTTAATTTTAATTCAATATCTCTTGTTTTTAATGAATTGTCATTAATAAGCAATTTAAGTATACTTAATGCTTTATCATTCATAACTTCTCCCTAATTAAATTATAGAATCTGATCAACTCTTTTTGTCTTTATTTACATCCCAATATTTGTACAGCATTATTTATCAACTGTACAAATAAATAAAAAAGCCAGTTAAACTGACTTTTTTGTTTGAAAGGATACAAATTGTTTTATTATCTATTTATTGATCTAGCAATCATTGAAACAGTATGTCTAATTCCTCTAATTGCTACACTTATTTCAAAAATATTTTCTACTGGAGCTAAACCACCATATCCAGCATCACCGATATGCTGAATATCTACTCCACAAATTTTGTTTTCTATAGCAAATTGTCTTATTGTATCTGGTCTAGAGCCTTCTTGGCTTGTACCAATAGCTGTCATAACTAGTGCACCATTTTTATGAGCAACTCTAACAGCTTCTTTTAATTGTTCCTTATCAAAACCTGGAACAGTTCCTATTGAAGGAACAAGAATAATGTCTGCACCTGCATTTATAAATGCTTTTATACTCTCTTCAGAGCAAACAGGTTCATCTACTCCTGCTGAGTGCATCTTTCCAGCTATAATAAGCCCTTTAAAGCACTTTTTAGCTAACTTTATACTCTCTTCTATAGAGCTATTAGTTACACCTGTACCTGGATTTCCTGTTAAACATAAGAAATCCATTCCAAGTTTATCTAAAATTTCTAAACTATCTTTATTTACAGTCCTTCCTCTAGATATTTTTAGAGTGTCTTCCATCATGTTTGCTGAACTATCTACTGGCTCTAAATTAACACCTATAGGTCTACCAACTAATTTCTTTAACTCTCTTACAAAATCATTTTGATTTGTAATTGCCTTAATTTGTGGATCTAATACATCTACACCATTAAGTAGAATCATATCAGCGCCAAATGCCTTTGCAATTTCTGCTCCGGTTATATCTTTTATTATAGATTCTCTTACAGCTACATTCTCTGCTACAATTGTTCTTCCTTCACTAGCCTTTATACTTTGCTTAAGTTCACTTGGGCTATAGCTTAGAATTTCTGAAGCGTTAGAACTTATAAGTCTTTTCATATATTTTCTCCTATTTCTTTATTAAGCCTATAAAAAGTATAGGCATATATTTTTGCACAATTTATTAAATCGTCTATATCCATCCACTCATTAGGAAGATGAGCTATTCCATTTTGGCCCGGAAACGACGGTCCAAATGGTATTAAATTTGGACAAAAATGTGCATATGTCATTCCCGTTGTAGTTGTAGGCTCTCTATCTTCACCCATTACTTCGTTATATATGGAGTTTAGAAGTTTAACATATTTGCTATTTTTATCTCTAAGCATGCAATCATCATAAGATACTAACTTTACATCTAAAGAAAATGCATTCTTTCTTATATTTTCAAGAACCTTTTCTATATCACATCTAGGAAGAGATAGTGAAAAAATAACTTTATATGTATTTTCATTTTTAGACAATTGAGGATTTCTAAGTATCATTCTGCCAAAGTCATCATCTTGAAAATCTATCTTTAAATTCTTTACAGCATCACCTATAAATAATTTCTCATTTATAAATTTCTCAACCTTAGAATATTCTCCTTCAACACTTACTCTAGCTCTACCTCTCTCTCCATATATTGCAGGGAATTTATTATCTGGAGTAAAGCCAAATACAGGTGGTTTTTCCTTAGTTAAATAGTATCTTAGGTCATTCATACCTGTTTCTTCGTTAGAACCAAAGACAATTCTAAATTGAGTATTAAACTCAACTCCTAAATTTTTAAGTGCAATAAGACCATAGAAAGCAGACATTATAGGTCCTTTATTATCTAAAGCTCCTCTTGCATACATTCTATTATTATCAATTACTCCTTCAAAAGGAGGATAGTCCCAACCTGATAATTCTTCCACTACATCTAAGTGCCCCATTGCACAAATGTAATTATCTGAATTGCCTATAGAAGCATAGGCCATATGATAGTCTACGTTTTTTGTACTAAATCCTTCTCTTTTAGCAATTTCAAGAGCTTTATCTAAAACCCTTGCACACTCAACTCCATAAGGATATTCTTCTGTAGATTCTGACCTTTTGCTAGGAATACGAATCACTTCTCTTAAGTCACTTATGAGATTTTCCTTTAGTCTATCTATTTCTTTAAATATAATTTCTTTTGTCAATTCTCCCATAGTTGTTCATACTCCTGATCATCTAGACGCCTTACTATCTCTTTTACAAGCCTTATGCACTCATCTACATCTTTTTTAGAAGCTATGGTGTGGTTTGTATGCATATATCTTACAGGTATTGCAAGAGATAGATTTATTACTCCATCAAATGCCTTGTGTATATTTCCAGAATCTGTTCCGCCCTTATTAAATACTGCATACTGATATTTTATGTTGTTCTCAATACATATATCTTCAATCCACCTCATAAATCCTCTATGAGCTATAGAGTTTGAATCAATATAGGACAAAACTACTCCAGACCCAAGAGATACTGTATTTTTATCAAAAACGCCATCTCCAGCAAGAGTTGTATCTATTGCCAATCCAACATGTGGTTTTACCATCTCTGTAGAGGTTCTGGCTCCTCTAAGACCTGGCTCTTCCTGCACTGTAAAAGCCCAGCTCAAATTCATAGCATTATTAAGCTCTAAATCTTTCATCACTTCAAGCCCGATATATGCAGAAATTCTGTTGTCTATTGCTTTGCTTATAAAAGTAACTCCATTTGCTGTATCGACTTCTGGTGAATAGGGACATACCATATTCCCAATTTCTATACCTAGATTTTTAATATCTTCTTCTTCAATACCTAAATCTAGATATAAATCATCCATACTTAATGTCTTGTCTCTCTTTTCTTGAGGTAGGCCATGAGAAGCAGGAGAAGAAATTATACCTCTATACTTTCTACCATCTCTTGTAACTAAAGTATAAAGTTGCCCTACAACTAGATGTGTCCAAAATGATCCTACTTGTTGTAACTTTAGAAAGTTCTTCTTTATATCACTTACAATAAAACCTACTTCATCGATATGAGTGGCAAACATGAGATTTAGTTTAGATTTGTTAGAATTTCTTCTTACAATTAAACTGCCTATTTTGTCATAATAAATATCGTTACTTTCAATGTCTAGTTGAGTTTCTAAAAATTTAGATACTTCTTCTTCAAAGGAACTGATTCCTTCTATTTGTGCAAGTTGTCTATACAATTTTAGATCCATTACAACTCCCTGACATATTCTTCAAGATGATCCAATAACTCTAAAATAGATTTTTTTAAGTTATTTAAGTCGTTGATGTCAATCATTTCGTTTGCAGTTGATAAATTTAGAACTGGTATCCCCATAGATACTGTCTTAGATCCTTCAATGGTCTTATGAATAAATGATCCATCATTTCCTCTAAATCCAACATATGGCTTGGTAGAAAATTTATCTCTTATAAAATTTAGTAAACTCTTATTAGGTAACATCTGCTTGTCATAGTGACCAACTATAACTCCATCGCCTAATTTAACAGTTGGTTTTGAACTATTTACTTCAAATCCTGTTAAAGCAATAGCTACATCAGGTTTAATTAAATATGTAGCTGTCTTAGTTCCCCTAAAGCCAATTGTTGACTGAGATATTCCACCTAAATAAAGTTCAAATGAGTAATCTCTCTTAGATATTTCATCTAAAAGATCAACACTTAAATATTGAAAAATTTTTTGATTTAGAGATCTTCCAACTAAATAGTTATCTTCTCTTAATAAAGGGCTCTCTAAAGAAACTAAATCGCCAATAGAGATACTTTTTGCCTTCTCTCTGCTACATATAGGCTTTAGATATAGATCATCTACACTAAAATCTGTCTTTGTGCTTTCAGCAAGTTTTCTATCTATGCATACTACTGCTTTAATATTGCTATAGTCCTTTGTAACTATATTTACTCTCTGATTGATAAATACCAGGGGTGATACATCTTCAAGCAAGATAAATTTGATTTTATTATCGCTATCTATCTCCCTTACCATAAGTCCATATTCATCAAGGGGAAATCCAATCATAACTTTTTTGTTTGAACTTCCACTTTTCTTTAAAAATATAGAATATAGTTTATCTTGAATAACCTCAAATCCCCCATCTTTGTACTTATCTTTTAAGTACTTATTTATTTCAACTTCTGCACTAGATACAGAATAAATATTATAAATATCTTCCATTATTGGCTTCATAGTATCTCCGAATTTAGAACCTTATTTCCTTTTCAATCTCTGACATATCTTCATTTTTGGACTTCTTTAACATCCAATCAGAAAGATCTTCAAAGCTATCACTAAGTCCAGTTCCGCCCTTCTTAGGCATTTTTAAAATAGTGATTTTATCTCTATACTCATTTATTACTTCTTCATTTTCCTTTGACATCATAGCTAAAGCAACTATATCTGATGTATCTGTAATTTCTTTAGTTATCATAGCACTCATAAGTGCATAATCTTTAAAGTCAAAGCATGGTCCACATAGCACTATATCTGGATTTATCTTCTTTACCATCAGTGCCATTTTTTTTACTACTTCTTCCTTATTTTCTAGGAAAAATTCGTTGCCACAGTATAGAGTTGCCACTATATTGGCACCTATCTTTTCAAAATGTGGTTTAAGCATAAAGGCAGAGCCAACTCCGCCTTTTTCTAATGCTAAACCTTGGTGAGGATTTGTCTTTCCTCCTGCACCTGCTAAACCTTGATCAAATATTAAAACTACTTTCATACTATTCCAATGCTAAATCATCGAATGATAAGTCGTCTAACTCATCCTTTTCACTGTCTTTAAGCTTTTCTTCCTCTAAATATTTCTTGTCTAGTACCTTTAAGAATGGATAGTAGATCAACATATTTATTGCTAATAGAGCAAATTGTAGAACCACCGCCATAAAGCTTCCTGTTACTAAGTATCCAGAGAATCCTATTGGCATTGTCCATGGAAGCTGAACTCCCGATGTTACTGGAATCATTCCTACAACTGTAGCAATATATGCTATAACTGTATTTGCAACTGGTGCTAATAAGAATGGTACTATCATTATTGGGTTAAGAACTATTGGAAGTCCAAAGATAATTGGCTCATTAATTCCAAATATACCTGCTGGAAGTGAAAGTCTACCTAGCATCTTAATTCTGTTAGACTTGCCCATGAATGCCATCATTATAACTAGACCTAGTGTAGATCCACCACCACCAAAGTTACAGAAGAAATCAGAAAAACCAGCTGTAAAGATATTTGTCATCTCTAAACCAGCTTGAGCTGCTTCATAGTTCTCAAGTGTAAGTGCCTTATGAATTGGTGAGAAAATTGTATTTGTTACTGCAGGTCCATTGATTCCAAAGAACCAGAATAATGTTGATAGGAATTGATAAATTACCTCAAATGCCGCTAACTTACCTAAACCTACAAGTGGTGCCTGTAGAACTTCATATATCAAATTGTGTGCATACTCGTATGATGTGTGAGATACAATAATATCAAAAATAAAGAATGCTATCATTGATAGTGCTGCAGGTATTAGAGCTGCAAATGAGTTCATAACTGCCGGTGGAACACCTTCAGGTAGCTTTATAACTAACTTTCTCTTAACTGCAAAAGAGAAAATTGATACAGATATAATAGCTGTTATCATCGCTAAGAAAATTCCTGCTGTTCCTAAGTTTGCAAAAGAGAAACCTTTAAATACTTTTTCAGCATTATCCTTTAGTACATAGCTTGTATGTACTTGTGGTGTAATAATTAGGAATGAAACCATTGAAACTGTTGCTGCTGCAATATTATTGGTTAACCCTTTTTCTCTAGCATAGCAGTATGC
>JAEZUZ010000107.1 GCA_023443345.1 Bacillota bacterium | reverse complement strand
CCAACACCGGATCCAAAACCAACACCGGATCCAAAACCTGAAAATCCTGATAATACTGTTCCACCAGTAGAAACAACTCCATCACAAGAGAATAAACTTCCAAGTACAGGAGTTAATGATACAACTGGAGCAATAGGACTTATGTTGATTGCTGGAAGCCTAATGGTATCTAAAAAGAAAAAGAATATGTAGTATATTCAAGATAATGTTATAAAATATCATAAATTGGAGAATTAAGGATAAATTTCCTTGATTCTCCTTTTTTTTATGTATGATTTGTTGAGGAAATTTAGTTTATAACTAACGATATTTAAAATAAAAAAGAGTTTAAATAAAATAAAGCTATTTCATGCTCTATCTTTTAAACTCTAAAAAATGATTTAATTATTTATATCTATAGGACTTTAACTTATCCCCTATTTGTACTCATTACTACATCCATTTTGTGCATAACTGCCTGTTTAACTGCTTCTCTTGCTTCTTTATTGAACTTCTTAGGATCTATTACATTATCATGAGTATCTAAGTAATTCTTAACAGCATTTGTATATGCAACTCTTAAATCTGTAGCATAGTTAATTTTACATATTCCCCTTTTAATACATTCTTTTACTGTATCATCTGGAACTCCTGAAGTTCCATGTAGTACTAATGGAACACTTACCTTTTCTCTTATTTCTGAAAGTCTATTTAAATCTAGTCTAGGTTCTCCCTTATATATTCCATGAGATGTTCCTATTGCAACTGCCAAAAAATCTACCCCAGTCTTCTCTACAAATTCTTTTGCTTGATCTGGATCAGTATATGGGCTATCATCACTTGCAACAACTCCATCTTCCTTTCCTCCAACTTTTCCAAGTTCAGCCTCAACGGGAACAGAGTGCAAGTGGCACATCTCTACAGTCTTTTTTGTAAGTTCAATATTTTCCTCAAAATTAAGTGATGAACCATCTATCATTACAGAAGTATATCCCTTTTCTGTTACTTCCTGTGCCAATTCATAGCTATCTCCATGATCTAAATGAAGAGCTATTTCAACATCTACCTCATCTGCTAAAGACTTTATCATTGAATAAAATAAGCTCACACTACCATATTTTATAGTAGAAGGTGTTGTCTGTATTATTACAGGAGAATTCTTTTCTTTTGCTGCTTCTACAACAGCCTGAGCCATCTCCATGTTTTCGACATTAAATGCACCAATACCATATTTTTCTTTTTGTGCCTTATATAATAATTCCTTTGAACTAACTAATGACATAATACATCCTTTCTATCTACATTATATCATTTATGAAAACAAAAAATTCTGAAGGTTGTAAATATTGTAATATAAAAACCACCCTCTAGGTGGCTTTTATATACCGTGCACCATATTCGTTTTATTCAAACGAGTGCTATCCAGTTAGCCAGCTCAAAATAAGCTACCCTACGGCACATGGAAGGACTCCGCTACCGCTGCTTCCTTCCAGACCTGACGGGGTTCACAGAGATTCCATTGCGTAGGACTCATTTCTCAACACTACTTTACTGGTGCTATCCTCACCAAAAATAACCCTTGTATGGCGATCAATCCTACTATAGCAGATTATAGGTTACAGGGAACTGCTACCTCCCCATCTAGCACGGTAAGTAATATTATACAATTTTTATATAACTTTTTCAATATTTATGACTATGTTATACTATTAATATGAATAAGTATGATGATAATAGGAAATTTATAGTATTCTTTTTATTTTTATCTTTTTGTATATTGAGTTTTTTTATAATTCTATTTACTCATAAAAAAGAAGTAGAAAAAATAGTCGTTCCTGAAAAAATAGAGATAAATTACAAAAGACAAATAAAAGAATCTTCAAACAAATATGAAATAGATCCCTTTATTATAGCTGCTGTTATTAATGCAGAAAGCGGATTTAATAAAGAAGCCGAAAGTCATGTAGGTGCATTGGGACTAATGCAATTGATGCCAGATACTATAGATTTTTTATCAAATTTAAAAAATGAAAAAATTGATGATTATGAGATATTTAAGGAAGATGTAGATAAAAATATTGACTATGGCTCTCTTTACCTTAAATATCTACATGATAAATATAGAGACTGGAATAAGACCTTTATGGCATATAATGCAGGAATGGGTAATTTAGATTCATGGTTAGAAGAAAATCCAAACCTTGAAGTAGAAGAAATACCATTTCCTGAGACAAAGGAATATGTAATAAAAATAAATCGATACCTAGAGAGCTTTAAATACCACTATAGCCATTTTCCTAAGGAATCATGAGAGATAATAAAGTAGGGGCAAAAGGAGGGACATATGAAATTATTTGGCAATAATATAGTACGAATGTCACTTCAGGTTCTATCTATAGTTCTTATGATTTTTATTGAGAATTCGTATGGTTATTCTGCTATAAGTATCTATAATCGAAACCCCATATTAGTGATAGTATTATTTGCAATTCTTTTGTATGGTGTTTTTAGTAAGATGAAATTCAGTTTATGTTTTGAAATTTTAAGTTACATATCCTTGTTCTCTTTGCCATTGTTTAGGGTTATCAAGGAGATGGAAGGATTTGTTACTTTTAATCGTTACATATTCGGATACGCTGAATATGTAAAATTCATCATTGGACTAGTTTTATTCTTCACACTATTGATTTACTATTTAAAAAGAATTTATTCTTACTTTAGATAATGATAGACAAGAGTGGTTGTCCTCAATTATTGATGTTTTAGGATCTCTTACAGAAAATATTGGAGTGTTTTAAAACAAGAGTCAAAAGAAAGTATCAAATATCAACAGGTATCCAAGTATTAGTGATGTTAAGGCGATAGAAAAACTATCATCTTTTTCTATGTCTAAATTTAAGAGAAATAGAAATGATTTCAATGTTAAGAAGATATGACTATAAAAACAAACCTAAGCTAAGACAAGTTACCAATTTAGTTTAAATATGACAAGCCATATTATATAATAAATTACAACAAACGATAGAGAGGAGCTACTTTATGAAGAATAAAATTGCTTTATTAGTTTATCCTGAATTTAGTTTTCAGGAAATTGGTAATACAATTGCTTTATTCAAATGGTATTTTAATTCTCCTACTGTTGTATTTTCGTCTTCTAGTAAGCCAGTTAAATCAGAAGAAGGGATAATCATATTACCAGAAAAAACATTGGAAGAATTTTGTGTTTCAGATTATGATTGTTTTATTTTACCTGGTGTCAGTGATGTAAGAGAATCATTAAAAGATAAGAAGATTATTGATTTTTTAAGAAGTTTAAAGGACTATCCTGAATTTGTAATTGGTGCGATTTGTGGTGGACCAATCTTTTTATCAATGGCTGGTTTGCTGGATAATAAAAAATTCATTAATCAATTATATGTAGAAATGAATGAAAGGCTTCCATTTATTAATCATAAAAATATTGAATATAAGCCAATAGTAGTTGATGGCAATATTATTACAGCTGTAGCTGGTGCTTATGCAGATTTCCCGATTGTAATAGCCAGGACATTAGGGTATGAATGTCCTGATAAGGCTTATAAACCCATAATTGATTATGATATTTCAGAAGAGAAACTTAAGTATTATATGAATGAAGAGGACATGAAAATATTTGAGGAAGTTTTTGCCGAATTTCTTTAAGGTTATCAATGTCAATCATAAGACATAGAAATTCATCAAAAATCAGGTAATATATAAGGAGCTTAATTGTACACGCAATGATGTACTAATGGCAAAAATACAATCCATAGAACCCAAGATAAGCTTAACGAGGTAGTATTCCTATCATATGTAGGAAATCTATTAGTAAAACTCGCAAGGGTCAATAAAGATAGCTATTTATGGGATTTTGCAACAGATAAAGGAGGAAAAATGATAGATAATCACAATCACTGTAGGTTTTCTTTTGATTGTAATGTACACGAAAATGCTATGATTGAAGAGGCAATAAAAAGAGGAATTAAAGTTTTGACTTTTTCAGACCATGTTGAATTTGGTGAAATGCCTTTTGATGTTCCTGAAATAGATTATGACTTATATTTTAAAGAATTAAATATTGCTAAAGAAAAATATAAAAATGATATAGAAATACTCCTAGGTGTAGAGATAGGAATGATGCCAGGTTTGTTTGATAAATATAATGAATTTTTATCAAAACACCCGTTTGACTGTGTAATTATGAGTACTCACGATATACAAGGAGAGGGTAGAGTATTTTCTAAATTAAGAGAAGGGATTTTAACTGAAGAAGAAGTCATAGATATGTACTACAAACAGATGTTAGATTCAATGCAATATAACAACTTTGATACTCTTGCTCATTTAGACTTCTTTGACAGATATTTTCCAGATAAATCTAAACTACCTCCTTTTAGCCACTATTCTAATTACATAGAAAAAATAATGAAAATTCTTGTTTCAAAAGGCAAAGCTCTTGAATTTAATAGAGCAGGTAGAAGAAATAATCTTAATTATAACCATCCTAAAAAAGAAGCTTTAGAAGTATATAAGGACTGTGGAGGAAAGCTAATGACATTTGGAAGTGATTCACATACCCCTTCTTCTCTAGGTTCTGATTTTAAAGAATGTGTTGAAACTTGTAGATATTACGGACTAGATTTAATTTATTATAAAGAAAGAAAGCCTATAAAGTACTCGATTTAATCAGAAAACTTTGTTATAATATTATCATTATTATAGGAGGTACTTATATGAAAAAATTTGGTATTATTTTACTAATTGCTTTATCATTAATGGTTGTTGGTTGCCAAAAAAGTGCAACTTCTAAAAATGAAAATGTAGAAGTAAAAATGGCTAGAGGA
>JAEZUZ010000073.1 GCA_023443345.1 Bacillota bacterium | reverse complement strand
GGTTTATATTTTGGTTAAAGGTATTAGTAAGCGTTCTTCCTGTAGGTATACTTGGAGTTTTGTTCTCAGATCAAATAAAGAGATATTTATTTCATCCGTTATTTGTAGCTTTGATGCTTATAGTTGGTGCTTTAATGATTATATATATTGAAAATAAGGATATGAGGACAAATGTGAGCAATGATAGGGAATTGAGTTTTGGGCAAGCATTTTTAATTGGTATATTTCAATGTTTAGCAGTCTTGCCTGGAATGAGCAGATCAGCCTCTACAATTATTGGATCAAGAATTATAGGTTGTAAAAGAGATTTTGCAGCAGAATATTCATTCTTCTTAGCAGTTCCAGTTCTCATGGGGGCTGGCCTTATAGAGATAATTAAGACAGATGTGAAACTAGATGCTACAAAATGGATGCAGCTTGGACTTGGAACAATTATTTCGTTTATAGTTGCCTACATTGTAATAGGAGCATTTCTTAAGTGGGTTAAGAGAAATGATTTTAAAGGATTTGCATACTATAGAATAGTTCTTGGTGTGCTAATCATTATTAAGACATTACTGTAATGAATCATATAGTTTTAGTTGAACCAGATATCCCTCAAAACACAGGAAATATTGCAAGAACTTGTGCAATAACAGGAACTAGACTTCATTTAATAAGGCCTCTTGGTTTTAGTTTAGATCAGAAAACTCTTAGAAGATCAGGTCTTGATTATTGGAAACATCTTGACTTAGAGATACATGATTGTTTTGAGGACTTTTACAGTAAATATTCACACCTACCCATATATATTTTGACAACCCACGCAAAAAAAGATATGTGGAGTGCTGACTTTAGAGAAGATTGTGTAATAGTTTTTGGTTCAGAAAGTAAGGGTTTAGATAATTATTTTCATAATAAATTTAGAGATACATCCATAAAAATTTATATGAAAGAACATAGTGATTTAAGAAGTTTAAATTTGGCAAATTCCTGTGCTATTACAATCTATGAAGTTTTAAGGCAACAGAATTTGAATAAAATCTAAAACTTAAGTAAAAAAGTCTATTTTATAGTATTTATTTTAATTAAATTATATGATTTCAAAGGATATACCATAAGTGTTAATATATAAAACGAATAGTTTTTAGTGAAAGGAAAAAAATATGATAAAAGAATTTAGAGGGGAATATCAGTTCCTAAGTAATTATTATGATTCTGAAATAGAAATAAATGGAATTAAATTTTTGAATGCAGAAGCTGCATTTCAATCGTTCAAAGATATAAAAAGACAGTCCGAATTTTCAGATTTAGCCCCTAATCCTGCTAAAAGAAAAGGAAACAATGTTAGATTAAGGTCTGATTGGGAAGAAATAAAGGACGATATAATGTATTTAGTTGTTAAATCTAAATTTGAACAAAATATTGATTTAAAAAATAAATTAATTGCAACTGGAGATGAATATTTAGAGGAAGGCAATACATGGAACGATACTTATTGGGGTGTTTGTAAAGGCAGAGGTAAAAATATGCTAGGTAAAATTCTCATGAGAGTTAGGTCTGAGCTATCAAATATTTAATATTTGAAATAAACTATTTATGCAGAACTGAAGATAACAGAATTTGAATAAATAAAAAGCACATCTTAAGATGTGCTTTTTATCATTCAATGACCGCCATGGCTGTGGCTACTTTCGTTTCAAACGTGTATTTTTTATACGTTGTACCCATGTTCAGCAGACCTTCACTTCCTACAGATCGGTATGTCTGCTCCCATTGTCTCACAGTATATCTCGGGATCATAATAAGTTAGCGGCTGAGATATAGCTATAGCCTTGCTCAAATAGTTCTCTGGCTCGCTTCCTAATGGACTTCTCATACTTGCATTGTTTATTGATAGACATACAAAACCTTCCATTCTTGGATTTTATTTTCTGTATCCAAGAAATGGGAGGCAGTTCATTTCTAGGGGCTCTTTTATTTTTATAAAAATCGTTAATTGTAATGACAATGTATTTACAATGAAAATATTTTTATGTAAAATAAAGTAGTAGGAGGAACGTATGAATACCAATTTGAATATTCGCACAGATAGAGAAGTCAAAGAGCAAGCGGATCATGTTTTTGCTGAACTCGGCCTGACGATGACGACGGCGATCAACATGTTTTTGCGTGCCGTTATTCGAGAGCAGGGCATTCCTTTTGCCATTAAGCTTGAAGATAAGAAGCAGGAAGAAAAATAAAAAAGCAGTTTTAATAACTATGCAAATTTTCAAGATCAAAAGAAAGGAGGAAGTACGAGTACGTATTTCACCGTTATGTGCGGAAACATTGCATTGAAATAGAAAGGAGAACTATGCGCGATCCGATTTTATTCCTCAATATTATGAATCGCGGAAAAGCGAAAGAAGTGATCAAAGAATGGCGCAATCTCGGCATTACGGGAGGGAGCGTATTTTTAGCTGAAGGAACGAGTGGCAGCCGTTGGCTGCAGTGGCTCGGGCTTGCGGAAACACAAAAGGATCTTTTATGGGTGATGATCCCACATAAATGGGAAGAAGCGCTTTATCGCCGTATGGAGGAAAAATTTTCTCTGCGTCGAAAACATCGAGGGATTGCCTTTTCCATTCCTGCACAGTCTTTTTTTTCTCAAGAGGAGGGAAAGACTCCCTGTAGTTTTGATTTATCTCAGTTTTTTTATCAGTGTATGGTATTGATTG
>JAEZUZ010000105.1 GCA_023443345.1 Bacillota bacterium | reverse complement strand
AATTTTTTCATCCATCCTACTTTCCAAGGCAAAATCTAGAAAATATTTCCTGTGTAACATCTGCATTTAAACTCTTGCCAACTATTGATTGTAGAGATGTATAGGCTTCTTCTAAATTTACAGTTATATAATCATAGGGGATCCTATTTATTATGTCACTTAAACTTAATTCCAACATTTCTATTGAATGCACCAGATGCTCCAGTTGTCTCTTAGATGTTATCATAGGATCTATACCTATTTTGTCATTTATTTTCAAATATTCTCTAAGTCTATCTTTTAGGGTATCAATTCCTTCTTCCCTATAAGCAGAGATTCTTACAACCCTTGATTTATCAATGAATTCTGCTATTTTTTCTATATTGAAAACTTCATTTAAATCTATTTTATTAAGTATTATAAATAATTTATTTCTATCTATATCCTTTATTAAATTCAATTCCTCTTCTGTTATATCTCTAGATACATCTATTACAAAAAATATCAGTTCTGCTCTATCTAGTGCCTTGTAACTCTTTTCTATTCCTATTTTCTCTACTAAATCTAAACTTTCTCTAATTCCTGCTGTATCAATTAATCTAAGATATATATCATCAATTACAACTTCTTCTTCAATTGTATCACGAGTAGTTCCTTCAATATCTGTAACAATTGCTCTATCTTTACCAGTAATATAATTTAAAAGTGAACTTTTACCTACATTTGTTCTTCCAATTATTGCGGTATTAATCCCCTGTTTTATAGACAATGCTCTTTTGGCATCTTCATTTAATCTTTTTAAATCTTTAAGTATAAAATTTAGGTCATCTTCTATTTCTTTATATGTTATTTCTTCTATATCTTCTTCTGGATAATCAATACATACAGTTATTTTTGCAAGAAGATCCATAAGTTTATTTGCTGAACTTATTATTTTATTTGATAATCTTCCCTCTAATTGATTTAGGGCCATATCAAAAGCTAAATTACTTTTTGAAGATATGAGATCCATTACGGATTCAGCTTGTGTTAAATCAATTCTTCCATTTATAAAAGCTCTCTGAGTAAATTCACCTGCTTCTGCTAATCTGAGGCCTTTTTTCTTTAGAAGTTCCATTATTCTATTTGTAGATATTACACCCCCATGACAGTGAATTTCAACAACATCTTCACAAGTATAGCTTCTAGGCGCTTTAAAATAGACAGAATAGACTTCATCTAATTTTTTGTCTTGATCAAATATATGTCCGTATGTCATATAATTTGGCTCTATTTTTCTATTTGTCCTAAATATATCTTTAAGTACTTCTAAAGATCTATTTCCACTTATTCTAATTATTGATATTGCACTATTGTACATAGGTGTAGCTGGTGCATAAATAGTATCCATATTTACTCCTAAAAAAATCCCAGGTTTTGCCCTGGGACTATCTCTTACGATTTGGGAAGATAATTACTCTTCTTTGATCATCGTTTCCTTCACTCTTAGTATAAACTCTATTGTCGTCTTGAAGGGCACAATGTACTATTTTTCTCTCATAAGCACTCATTGGCTTAAGGATTATATCTCTTCTTGTCTTATAGGCTACATCTGCCTTATATTTAGCAAAACTTATTAGAGAATCTTCCTTTCTCTTCTTATAACCCTGGCAATCGACAATTACTGAAATATATCTATTGAAGTATTTCTTTAATTTTATTGAAAGGATATACTGGATTGAATCTAAATTTTTAGATTTCTTTCCTATTAATAAAGAAGCATTTTGGGAATCTACATCTATATATAGTGTATTATCTCTATATTCTGCTACTATATCTGTATCTATTCCAATTTCTGTAAAAAGTTTATTTAAGAAATCAACAGCCACAGTTTTAATTTCATCTTCTGAGAGTTTAACTTCTTCTAAATTTTCAACTTCTTGATCTACTTCTTCTTTTTCTTCTATATTATCTTGATTTTTATCATTTTTTGGCTGAACAATTATTCTTGCATCTTTTGAACCAAAAATACCAAGTAATCCCTTATGTTCTCTTTCAAGAATTTCTATTTCTAATTCACTTTCACTCACTTTAAAGTAATCAATAGCACTATCTATAGCTTCTTGTAAATTTTTTGCTACAAACTCCTTCTTCATTTTATTCTCCATCATAAACTTTAATCAATATCAAATTCTGTACATATTGAATTATGTTACTTGCTGCCCAATATAAAATAAGACCTGCTGCATAATTACTACCAAACCAAAGTATCATAAGTGGTGTCAATAATGCCATAAATCCCATATTTGGACCACCTTCAGTTTGAGTTGAGCCCATAGTTGACTTAAATGTCAAATATGTAAACAAAGCTGCTATAATTGGAAGAGCACCTGGCAATTTGTGAGCAATTTCTAAATTAGGAATGATATTGCTTAGCATATCTGGCATTTCCATATTTGGCAACCAGAGAAATTTCTCTGTAAGAGCTGAAGCAGGCATATATGTCCTTGCATCTCTAAATACATTGAAAAGTGCAATAATAATAGGAAATTGAATAAGTAAAGGAAGACATCCTCCCATTGGATTAAAATTATTTTCCTTAAATAGTTTCATCTGCTCTTGAGCAAGCTTTTCTCTATCGTGAGCATATTTTTTCTGTAATTCCTTTATTAATGGTTGCATTTTTTGAGACTTTAACATATTTTTTCTCTGATTTATAGCAAGTGGCAACATAGCTATACGAACAATCAAAGTAAATATAATAATAGAAACTCCATAATTTCCAATAATATTATAGATTTTTAATAGTATATTGGCAAAAAAACTTGTCATCTATCCTCCTTAGACTTTGGTACAGGATCATACCCACCCTTTGAAAATGGATTACATCTAAGTATTCTCCAAATACTCAATAATCCACCCTTTATAATTCCAAATCTCTCTATTGCTTCTTTTGAATAAGAAGAACATGTTGGCAAATATTTACAACATGGTGGCTTTCTTGGAGAAATTCTGTGTTGATACCAGTCTATCATCCTTAAAACAAGCTTTTTTACCATCTTGACAACACTTCTTTCATGGAATTATCTATTTTATCAAAGGAACAATTATAGGAATTCTTTCTAGCAACAACTACAATGTCATGATTTTTAATCTTATCTGAATAATTTCTATAGAAAGATTCCTTTAATCTTCTTCTCATTCGATTTCTATGTACTGCATTACCCAATTTTTTTGTAACTGTAAAACCAATTCTATTTACACCAATATCATTTTCTAAATAGTAAAATACAAATGTTTCTGTAACTACAGATTTACCTAATTTATAGACTCTTTTAAAGTCATTATTATTGTTTAATGCAATTATATTCATAGATGTCCTTAGTAAAAAAAAGACCACAGTTAAGCGGTCTTAAGCACTCAATCTTTTGCGGTTTTTTGCTCTACGATTTTTTAATACTCTACGACCACCAACAGTGAGCATTCTTTGTCTAAATCCGTGACGATTTTTTCTTTTACGTTTTTTAGGCTGATACGTCATTTTCATAATAGTTACCTCCTAGCTTAAGACATTTCTTTTAAAAGTATATTACTCAAAGCTAGTAATGTCAATTACTTTTTTAAATTTTAAACACAATTATTAATTAATTTCTTTCAACAAAATATATGAACTATCATCTTTAAAAGTTGTGGATAAGTAC
>JAEZUZ010000080.1 GCA_023443345.1 Bacillota bacterium | reverse complement strand
ATCCCATTGAAGAAGATAGAAACATAGCAAGTAGCACGCTTTTATATAAAAGATTATTTGAATCTTTGCTATTATTTGCAAGTAAATTTGTCATCCTAGGAAGCATGACAATTCCTAGAGATGTTATAAAGGCAGTAGGTATAGATATTACTCTTTCAGAAGATTCATAAAAACCAACTTCTTGAGTATTGGTCATCTTGCCAAGCATTATTTTATCCATTATTTTAAATAGACTTACAGCTATTACAGTTAAAAATAGTACAAAATTTGGTTTGATATGTACCTTTATTTCTTTAAAAGTAGGCCTTACAAAATCTACCATTTTTTTCACATAAGCCCATAAAACTACTTGGCTCAAGAAGATACCAACTACCATAATTAGACAGTATTTATATACATCATCTGCTTGCTTTACAAATATAAATATAGATATTGTTGTAGCTATTCTAATTAATGTATTTCTTAAAACAGTTAGTTTAAATTTCTCCATTCCAAAGAAAAACCAATTTATATCGAAAAATGCAGAAATGACATATATGCTCATTATAAGTGAAGCTAATACATTTCTAGCTAGAAAAAAACAATATATAAAATATATTATAGAAACTACAATTCCAAGGCTGAATTGCATCGCATATATATTCCAAAAAGTCTTTGATAACTCATTTTTATCATCTTTAATACTTGCAACTGCTCTATTTCCGTAATTATTTAGACCAAGCATTATAAATAGCACATAGTACTGCGCAACAGAATATGAATAGGAATATATACCTATATTTTCTGCCCCAAGAATTCTTGCAATATATGGAGTTGTAATTAGTGGAATTATAATTATAAGAACCTGATAAAAAGAATTATACAAATAATTTTTCTTAATAGAGTTCATCTTCTAAACTCCTTATTGCAACTTCTTTAGCTGGATTTCCAGCTACTACTGTATTTTCTTGAACATCTCTTATAACAACTGCATTTGCTCCTATTACAGAGCCTTTTTTTACTCTGATGCCACCTATTATTTTTGCTCCTGGATATATAACTACATCGTCTTCTACTACAGGATATTTTTTCTTATTCTGCCCCAGAGTCACTTCGTGAAAAATAACGCAGTTATCCCCTATTTCAACTCCAGAACCTATAACTATATTCTGAGGGTGTGGAAAAGTGATATTCTTACCTATTTTTGCTTCATTAGAAATAAGTATGTTGTATTTCTTATGTAACTTATTTCTTATAAGAGCTCTAGATACTTTTCTAAAAAAATTTTCTTTTTCTCTATCTGAATACTTAATAAATTTATTTATCCAAAAAACAGCTCTATTTGTAGAGGAATAATATTTCAATATTTTTTTCACTTGAGTTCTCTTATAAACCTTTCCCAATTGTCAAATATAGTCTTTGATGAGTGAGTTTTTCTTTTTTCTATAGAGTTATTGGCAAATTTCTCTGATAATTCATTATTATTTATAATTTCCAACATCTTTTTAGCTAATGAATTAGCATCATCTCTAGGGGTTATAAACCCATTTGTGCCATCTTCAATTAAATCGGTAACTCCACCAGGGCTATAATCTGTTGAAATAGAAGGAACTCCTATTGCAAGAGCTTCTAAAAGTGCATTTGGCATTCCCTCATAGTCTGAACTCAAGACAAATAATGATGAATTATAGATTTTATCAAATACATCATTTGTAGTGCCCCTTAAAAACACTCTATTATCTAAATTGTTCTTGTCTATGTAGTATTGCAACTCTTCTCTTAAAGGACCTTCTCCGTAAATTTCAAGTATGTAGTCTTTTATTTCATCTTTTATAATATTGAATGCTTCTATTAATATCTTCTGATTTTTCTGAGGATGGAGTCTTCCAACACTTACAATTCTTTTTTCTCTATTTACTGATGGTTCTAAAAATTTTCCATCTGGTATATCCACAGAATTAGGAATTATTATAGATCTAGACTTTAGGATATCGCCAAAATAATCTCTTGCTGGGGTTGACTGAAATACAAAACCGTCTATCTTGTTAAAAGCATATTTTCTCGCCTTAGAGACTATACCACTGTATTCATCATCAGCGGGATTTCCCCTTTCTGAATATATAACTTTCCCTGTTATCCTCTTTCCTAATGCAACACAAAGATAAGATGACTGAAACCAGTAATTTATTGTCACATCTGGTTTTATTTCCTTTAATACCTTTTTTAAAGCTAAATATCTAGAAATATATCTGTGAAGTGGCTTTTTTTCAGCATAACTTAAATCATAAATTTTGATATCTCTATCAAGGGGGTACTCTATTTTGTTTTCTGCAATTGTTACAAAATGTACTTTATGTCCCCTTTTATGAAGTTCATTTGATAGCATAACTATCTGTTTTTCTGCGCCACCTGCACCATGCATATAACCTATACATGCTATTTTCATAATCCTATCTCCTATTAATTTTTAGCCTATTAATTTTGAGTGTACAAAAGCCAGAGTTCTTAGAAGAGGAATATTTTTCTTTTTGGCAGCTTTTAAAAATATTACCTTGGCTTTTGACATATGTTTTATTATTTCAGAGTTATACCAGTTTGGATATTTTTTTTCGTATTCCTTGATATAATTGTATATCTCTCTAGTGCTCTTTTTAGACTTGCACATTATTAGAAGAGCTCCATAGAGAAGATCTGCCACAGATTTTTCTTCTAATTCTCTATAGTACGTATCTGATAGATCTTTCTCTAATATTTCGAAGGCTTCCAACATATATCTGTGGTCCATTTTGTTGTTGTTAGATAGAGAATTAGGTCTCTGATAGTAGTAATATAGAGGTTCTTTTAGATAGTATGCATCTTTGCAAACAGAAACTGCTCTACATACAAATCCCACATCTTCATTCTTTTTAAGATCTGGATAAAGTATATTGTTTTCTCTTAAATATTCAAGTTTATAGAACTTTCCTATCGAATGATTTCTTATGTAGGCTATCAGATGTGAAATGCTTATCTTTCCTGATTCTCCAAAGTACATTGACCTGCTAATAGATTTACTTTTACCATTTGTAATGTAGTAGTCATAAACTAATACTCCTAGATCATAAGATCTTATAATTCTATCTGCCTTTTTTAATAGATCTAAATGTACCCAGTCATCATTGTCGATAAAGGTTATGTACTTTCCTCTTGCATTTTTAATTGCAATATTTCTAGCTACACCAGGTCCGCTATTTTCTTCTGTCTTAAAAATTCTAATATCTAATTTAGAGTTCTCTGCATAGTTTAACAAATTGCTATATGAGTTATCTGTTGAAGAATCATCTACAATAATTACTTCAAAATTCTTATAACTTTGATTTTCTAATGTCTCAAAATACTTCTCCATTAGATTAAAGGAATTATATACAGGTGTTATTATTGTATACTTTGGAAATTCTTCTTGAACTTCACTATCTGGAACCAAATCTATTTCGGGATTTGGAATTTCTGGAACTTTTACACTGTAAAGTCCTCTAGATCCTTCAAATACAGAATCAAAACAAATTTCTGTTGAAGCTCTATTCCACCTTGGATGTAAGTCACATCTTGTATCATTGTCATATTTAAAAGGTGCAAATACACTGGCTAATTTAGTCACTTTATCAAAAAATCTATTATTTGCATGACTTACATATATAGAAGCCATTCTATATTTATTTGGATATCTATCAAAGACGACTTTCTGTAGATCTGGTGAGAAACTAGGATGACCATCATAATCTACTTCGTGCCAGTATCTCTCATATTCCTGAGTTTTGTCTTTTAATAGATAGTATCCCTGACCTTCATTTTTCTTATTCAGGAAGGCAAAGATGTGCTGATCATCTTTCCATGTGCAGTGTGATACCATATCATCATCACTTAGATTGTACATGTCTGTTCCATCTACATTACATGTAATAAGTCTGGAATATTTTTTATCCTTATTTATCCATCTATGAAGAATCATGAACCTCTCTGAATTTGGAGATATCATGATGTGGTTTACTTTGTGCTTTGCCCCCACCATTTCTTTTCTAGTTTCAAATTTATAGAAATCTTCATAGTAGAGAATAGGTGTTACTTCTGAAGTTTCTAGATCAACTCTATATATACATGGTGCTTCTGGGATATCTTCATTTTTTGTAATTTCTTCTATATTTGAATATCCATATCCAGGTCTGAGTCTATGTAATCTTGAAAAATCAAGAGTAAGAGCAAACTTTTCGTCCTTTGATACGCTATAGACTGGAGCTGGTATTATCTTCTGTGATACTACTTTTAAATCCTGATCACTCTTATCTAATTCAAGTATTACACTTGAGTATCTTCCATCTACTAAATCATTATATAGTACTCTATCTCCCAACCATTGCAACATACATCCCTGCTGTACATTCCACGTCCTGGTAGTAGCTATCTCGTAGTATTTGTCAGTTTTTGTATCTATTACTATTATTGTAGCCTCTTCCTTAGGCGCAACATCTATATGTGTGTGCTTAGCTTTAAGACAAAGTACATATCTATCTGTCTTATCCCAAGGAGATTTGTCATAATATCCAAAGAAATATTCATGCTCTTTATCATCTGGAGAAAGCCTTCTTATGTTGCCTTCATATTTAATCTTGTCAGAAAGTTGATAAGAAGTTCTTTGATATGCTCTCTTTATAACTTTCTTAAGAGTTGGATAGTTATTAAGTTTTTGACTTACCTTTTGTTCTATTCCCATTCTATCTCCTGAGAAGTTTTTTATATACTAGCTCCTGAAATTTGCTTGGCATAATATATATACAAGTCTGCATACCTGCTACTTTGAGAAAATCTAAAAATGAACAATATCCATTTTTATAAGCCTTCCATCTTATCCCAATAAGTAGTTTGGTATTAGTCCAATTTTTTCTTTTTTTATATGTATTTTTATCAAATCTAAAATATAGTAGTGGCTCTGCTACATTTGCACATATAGCACCTCTAGATAACATTTTTATCCAAAGATCTGTATCCTGATTTTTCCTCAAGTCACTGTACATACCAGCATCCAATACTTTGGATTTTCTATACATAACTGCTGGATGATTAAATGGATCTCTAGTTCTGTTAAACTTGTGAATATCTTCATTATTTAGAGGTACATTTCTCTGGCCAACTACATTTGTAATATCATCTATAAATTCTATTACAGGGCTTCCAACTATATCTAAGTCTGGATTTCTCTCAAAAGCTTCAACTAATCTCTGGCACCTATACTTCATAGATATGTCATCGGCATCCATTCTTGCAATAAGTTCATTAGAACAATTATCTATCCCTCTATTAAGTGCAAGTCCAAGACCAACATTTTTTTCAAGTTGTACTTCTTTTATGAGATTTAAGTTTTCACTAGATACTTGATCGATAACTTTTTGCAACTCTTCTGTTATAGGCCCGTCTTTTACTATTACTATTTCGTCAGCTTTTAAGGTCTGATCTACAACACTTAATAGCGCTTCCCTAAAATAGTCTCTGTTGTCATTCTTATATACTGTCATTAATATGCTGTACTTCATTTTAGTACCTCTATAACTGTATTAAACATAGTTGCTATATCAGAGAAAAAACTATAATTTTTAATAGAATCTAAGTTGTACTTCATTTTTTCTGGAAGTATCTGATTCACATAGACATCATCAGCATTTTCAGCATCTCTTAAAAGTCTATCTTCATCTTTATACTTTATGCTTGCAATAGATGTAACTCCAGCTCTTAAAAGTAGTGTTGCATACATTTCTTTTGTATAGCAACTTACATAGTACTTGCTTTCTGGCCTTGTCCCACAAAATGTCATATCTCCAATGATAATATTTAAAAGCTGTGGTATTTCATCAAGGCGCAATTTTCTCAATTTGCTTCCTACTTTTGTAATTCTTGAATCGTTATTTAATGTCACTTGCGAACCAATTTTGTCTGCATTATCTACCATAGTTCTAAATTTAAAAATTTTGAAAACTCTTCCATACTGCGTAACCCTTTCCTGTCTATAAAATACAGGCCCTTTTGAATCTAATTTTATCCATACAGAAATTATTAAAATTAAAGGGCTAAGTACAATTAAACTTATTATTGCTACACATATGTCAAAAACTCTCTTTAAAAATAAACTTACTTTCTTTTTTCTGAGAGCTTCATAGTAGGGATATACCTCCTGAGTTTTCATGCAATCTGGCAGATCTCTCCAATGTCTTAACAAATTTACCTCTTTTTGTTATAGTTTTCATTTCCTGTTGGGGTGCTTCCGACAGGATTAAAAGTATCTACTACTTCTTCAACTAAACTAACTATATCTTTGCTATTGTTTTTGCTTGCTATATCAAGTCTCTTAAGATTTTTTAAAAATACAGTTAAGTCAAACGGGATTGGTTTTCCAATGTGAATTTTCTCATTTTCTGTAGATTTCATTCCCTCTTCTGCCATGAGTTTTTCCTCATACAGCTTCTCACCACTTCTTAAACCTGTAAATTTAATCTCTATATCTTCATCAGGTCTTAGACCACTTAATTTTATAAGATTTCTTGCCAATGTATCTATCTTTACTGGGTCTCCCATATCAAGCACAAATATTTCTCCACCCCAAGCATAGACACCGGCCTGAAGAACTAGACTTACTGCCTCTGGTATAGTCATAAAATATCTAACAATATCTGGATGGGTTACTGTTACAGGACCTCCTTCAGCTATCTGCTTCTTAAATAGAGGTATTACAGAACCATTACTTCCAAGTACATTGCCAAATCTTACAGCGACAAATTGAGTTCCTGTCCTAGATTCATTCTTTTTACTTTCAATATTTATATTTTCTGCATCATTCAAATTTTCTAGGATATCTGGCCTATTTTCTCTACTTATTGCATCCATAGACTGAATGATCATTTCACATAGTCTCTTACTAGCACCCATAATGTTAGTTGGATTAACTGCCTTATCAGTGCTTATAAGGACAAATCTCTCAGCTTTAAATTTAAGTGCTGCAAGAGCTACATTGTAAGTCCCCATGACATTATTTTTAATTGTCTCATTTGGACTATTTTCCATAAGTGGAACATGTTTATGCGCTGCTGCGTGGTAGACTAGTTCAGGACGATATTCTTCAAATATTGAATTTATTCTATCTACATCTCTAACAGAGCCTATTAGAACTTTTAAATTTAGTCTATCTCCATAAATCCTCTTGAGCTCCTGCTCTATATCATATGTTGTATTTTCATAGATGTCAAAAATTATGAGTAATTTTGGATTTTGGGCTGCTATCTGTCTACAAAGTTCAGATCCAATTGATCCTCCACCTCCTGTGACCAGTATCGTTTTGCCTCTTAAGTGATCATATATTTCATTCATATTTACCTTAATAGGCTCTCTTCCTAGAAGGTCCTCTACAGCAACCGGCTTCATTCTGTTGAGTGAAACCTCTCCATTTGCTAATTGATAGAGACCTGGAAGCGTCTTGATATCACAGTTAGTTTCTTTGCATATATTTAATATATCCCTCTTTTCCTTTGGATTTGTATTTGCTATTGCAAAGAAAATAGTATCTATTGAATATTTTTCAACAGCAGACATTATCGAATCTCTTCCTCCAACTATTGGGGTTCCTTCTATAGTTCTTCCCCATTTGTTGGAGTTATCATCAATAATACACCTTACCTTTGTATGTAATTTATTCGAAAGTTTAATCTCTCTTAATATAGAAAGACCTGCTGAGCCGGCTCCTATTATCATCGCATTTGATAGAGATTTTTCGGCTTTTATTCTTCTTGCTCTTTCTAAATTTATATATCTGTATGAGAATCTGATACCTATCATGAGTGCCAATTGCATAAATGAACCAAAGACATAGTACGAAATTGGCATTCTCTTAGAAAATATCAGAGTTATTCCCACAATGTGAAATATTGTTGTAAGTAAGTTTGAGAATATTATTCTATTTAATTCGCTAAAACTAGCAAATCTCCATATACTATTGTAAAGTCTGCAGAAGAAAAAGATAATTATTGCAACAATTGTATATATAGGTGCAAACCTCACAAATGTCTTTAGATAATATGCAGGAATGCTTGAAAATTTTACATCAAATCTAAGCCATAAACCTAAAAGATACGAAAAATTAATAGCAATAATATCATAAATTACCAAGTAGATAGTAATTAGATGCCAGTGTTCAATTCTCTTTCTTTTTTTCTTATCCATACTTACCTCTTAGAACAATATCAGTATATGTGAAAACAACCCAACTATAAGCCCTGCAACAAACACTCCTGCAACCACAGACTTAAGTGAACTCTTAAATGGCATGTGAAGTACTGTAGCAACTAGAGCTCCACTCCAAGCTCCTGTGCCTGGTATTGGCACAGCAACAAACACAAATAGTGCAAGTGGACCATATTTCTGTTTGATTCTTTCAAATTTTTCAGTAGATCTCAACTTCACTCTATCTAGTA
This sequence comes from Bacillota bacterium, assembly GCA_023443345.1. Classification (GTDB taxonomy): domain Bacteria; phylum Bacillota; class Clostridia; order Peptostreptococcales; family Acidaminobacteraceae; genus JAEZUZ01. The sequence goes on along the minus strand of JAEZUZ010000080.1, from coordinate 5,271 downwards.
TTTTTTGAACAAATTTAAGTCTTTCTATAAATCTAAGTAATCTAGGCAATGCCAGAAGCAGAATTGGAACTAACATGATATTACCAAAAAGTGCTATCAAAAGAGCATGAAAGGGACTTACCCCAAGCCCAACTCCTATCGGTATTGCTCCTCTTAACTCTATAAATGGAATTATAGAGACGATAAGGACTATCAACTCATTTTTAATAAGCCATAAAAGATGCAAGCTTACCTCCTGAAGTCCTTTATCTTTTCAATAAGTGTATCTCTTGCCTCAACTAATTCACTTGTCCTAAGTAAGAATAAAGTTAAGAAATATGCAGAGGCACCAAAGATAGTCTGTATAACTAGATATATAAAATCACTATTTGTTTTAATAACTGTATTTCCAATAATTAAGACACCAAGCATAACTAATGAAGCTACTATATATTTATAAGTTGAATTTGAAAATATATTTACCTTGTGTCTTACAAATAATTTTTTTAAAAAATAAAGTATAACTAGAGCATTCATAATAGAAGCTAATGCAGTTGCTCCAGCTAGTCCATATATTCCAAATCTCTGAACGAGTATGAAATCTAATATTATATTTACGCTAACACCAACATATGTAGCTATCATAGGGATTTTTGACTTTTGTAGAGAAAAGAAGACGTTTCCTAGTATTACGCTTATAGATGCGCTCACAATTTGTGGAGCATATAACATCAGTACTTTTGAAGTTTTAATTACATCTTCTAGATTGAACTCTCCTCTGTAATAAACTACTTTAGTAATTGGCAGAGCTAGATATATCATTGCAACCATAACTGGTATCAATAACATCATAAGTCCTGAAAATTTATCTCTTGTTATTTTAAACAGCTCTGTCTTGTCATCAGACATAGCAGCTTTTGCCTGAAGAGAAAATAATACTGATGAATAGCTAACTACTAATACACTAAAAAATACGCTCTCAAGCTTTATTGCATAACTCAAAATACTTATACTTCCAGCTTCAAGACCGCTTGCTAGAGACTGGTCTACTAATCCATTTATCTGAGTAGAAACTTGAGATAACACAACAGGTATCAACATAAGTATGAACCCCTTGATGTATTTATCTCTTAAGTCAAAATTAAGTGAAAAAGGAAATTTTACCTTTAAAAATGGATAGAATACCCACAACATCTGAAGAAAATATCCAAGTATAGTTGCAATAACTAAACTCATAATTCCTGCACCCTTAAATAAGACAAGAATGGATATTATCGAGATGTTCATAGGAATGGCACTACTTGCAGCAATATAGAATCTTCCATTTTTTTGCAAATATCCTGTAAGGGTGTAGACGATAATTTGGAAAAACATATTTATGCTCATAAGTCGCATAAAATATATCGTCTGATATCTTGCCTCATCTGGAAAATTTACAACTATAAGATAGCTAAGTGGTTTAGCAAAAACTATAACTAGTGCTAAAAGAAATAAAGACAGCAAAAGAACAAGAGACATTACTTTTCTAAAGAATTCGTACTCTTTTCCTTCAACTGATGCCTTATTTAAGTATGGTATTAAAGCATTGTTAATGGCACTCATCATACCACCAACTAACACATTTGGAATGGCTGTTGCTGCCCTATATATATCTGTTGATAGACTTGCACCAAATGCAAATCCGATTGCCATCTCTCTTCCAAAACCAAAAACTTTTGAGAGCATGACAAGCAGCATCATAAAGACTACAGTCTTCCTCATTTAACTTCTCCTATTTGTAAGCTATAAATAGCTTCTACAGGCATGAAATTTCTATATTGAACCATATAATTAATATCTATCTTACCAAGTCCGTCCTTGAGATCTTTCTTGATATCACTTAAAACGACCGTTCTAAACTCACCATTATATTTCACTAAAAATTTCTGTCCTTTTTCTAAATAGAGTTTTTCTTGAAAATCTTTAAATTTAGATATTTTTATAAGATAATCATCTCCAAATTCAAGTTCTACAGATTGGGCTCTATTATCTTGAGTTAATAGATTGTCGTATAAATAAATATTATTGCCATTTCTCTGTTTCATAACACCCTCTACATAGAGTATTAGTGTATCCATTTTTTCTGTGTGAGGGGTCTGAAAAGTGGCATTCATAGTCAATTTTACTTTTTTCATGTTCACCTATTAAGTAATTTTTCAATTACTTCTTTAAGATCATAGCCCATTTTTTCAAGTGCTTTCTCATAAATACTATTTGATGTAAATCCTGGAGTTGTATTTATTTCGTTAAAATACAATATACCTTCTTCATCCAAGAAGTATTCAAATATACCCATTTTTTTAAGACCGATAGCTTTGGCTAAATCTCTAGTGTAGTTAGATACTTTCTCCTTAATATCCTCACCTACTTGAGCGGGAATACTTATAGTTGTATTATCAGAGAAATATTTTGATTCGTAGTCAAAGTACTCATTAGATGGAATAACTTCAACTATCTCTGAAATTTCACCGCAGAAATATGCACATGCTAGCTCTCTCACTGACTTATACTTTTCAAGTAATACTTTTGAATCATTTAAAAAGGCTTCTTCTAGGGCTAATTTTACATCTTTTGCTCTTTTAACTTTAGATATACCAATACAAGATCCAGAATTAGCTGGCTTTATAAATACTGGAAAATTTAAATAGTCCTGTTCCATGTCTTCCTGAGAATATAGGACATTGCCCTCTAATGTCTCAATGCCTATACTTCTTGCTATCCTCTTAGCTAAGTCCTTGTCGCTTGATATAGCTTGAGCAACTATAGACTCATATATACTATTTAATCCTAGTGAATTAAATAGCCCCTGCATTGTCCCATCTTCTCCATTTTTGCCATGAACTACAGAAAATATATAATCCATTTCCTGCATTATCTCTAATTCAGGAGATGGCAGATTGGGTTCATCATCTATAAATTCTATTTCTTCCTCTTCAGGAAATTCATCTACTAGACGAATTTTAAAGTTTTTATCAACAACAAACAAGTGCACATCGTATATATCCTTAATACTTTGATAGATATTTTGTGCACTTAGTATACTAATGCTGTGTTCTGTGCTAACTCCACCAAAAAATAGTCCAAGTTTTTTCACTTAATGCCTCCTATGGTGCAAGCTTTCTTTACCCAAAGATCATTCAAACTGAGCCTTTGATAAGCCCTTTCTTGATCTCTCTTATTTTCATAAACTGCAAATATCACGCTGCCACTTCCACTCATAAGTGAAAATATAGAATCCCTTTTGATATTTTCCTTTAATTCCTTAAGTAGTGGCAAAAGTCTAAATGCTGGAGCTTCTAAGTCATTAACCAAATAATTATACTCTTTTTTATAAAAATGCTCAACCATAGCTGAACTGTCAATGTTAGAATACTCTTCCCTTTTAAGCTCTCTATAAACTTCTGGTGTAGACATACTCATAGAGGGTTTAATTAATACTAAGTGAGCTTCTATCCCACTATCTAGAGGTGTAACTACCTCTCCTCTAGAAGTTACAAGAGCATCTTTATCATATACAAAAAATGCAAGATCACTCCCATGCCTATTCAATATTTCTAATAAATCTTTCCTACTTAAAGGATTGCCAAAGGCCCTATTTAAAAGTTTAAGGGCTGCTGTAGCATCAGTGCTGCCACCGGCTAGCCCAGCTTGCATTGGAATTTCTTTCTCAACGCTAAAATGTCCCCTTGGCTTCTCATTAATTTTTTTAAAAAAATCTATTGCTACTTTATTAATTAGGTTACTTCCAAAAGATATCGAATTATCAGTCATAGTAATATTATAATCTTTATCAATTTCATAGCTAACTACATCATGTAAATCTATTCTACTCATGATACTTGATAATTCATGAAAGCCATCTTCTCTCTTATTTTTTACTGAAAGAGCCCAATTAATTTTTGCAAAGGCACTATCTTTTATCATTCCTCTAAAATCGCACGACTTATAAAGTCAAATACATCCCTCTTTTTAGTTTCGTGTAGAAGATCGTGTCTTAATCCCTTATATATAACATTTACGATCTTGTTAGTTGTATTTTTACTATATAACTTAACCATTTTCTCAATATCTTTTCCATAATTTGCAACTGGATCTAGTAGCCCAGTTAAGAAAAAGATCCTAAGTTCTGGATTTATATATTGTATTGCATTTTTATCATGAGCTTTCTCTATTAAATTTACTAACTCTCTATAACTTCCAACGGTAAATCTCTTAGAGAATTTTAAATCTGTCATAATTTCATTTTGAACATTTACATCTGAAGTTAACCATTGATACTTCTCGGTAATATATCCCCTGTTAATCATGTCCTGTGGTAACTTCTGCATGCCCTTGCTATCTACTAGGTGTACATAATCATCATAATCCTTAACTTTAAGAATTAGATCTAATGCCTTTGATACTAACTTGATCTTGGCATCGCTTTCGTACATACTTCCTAGCAGGAATACATTTTTGTATCCATTTGTCCTAGTAATTAGTGCTCTAGCAATAAATGATCCCATGCTATGACCTACCAAGCTCACTTCTTTATCTGTCTGAGATTTTATATGATCAAGTAGGAATAGATTATCCTGAATCATTCTTTCGTTATCATTAGGTTGGAGATAGACGTAAGGTCCCCTCTTAAATTCGTTCTTTCCATGACCTCTTAAGTCAAGAGCATAGAAACTTATACCATGCTCATTTAGAAAATTTGCAAACTCCTCATATCTCTCTGCTCTATCTGTTGCTCCGTGGATATATTGAACTACTGCTTTTTCATCTTGAGCTTTTGATACATATCCAACTAGATTGGTGCCATCATAACTTAAAAAATCAAATTTTTGCATCTTATTCTCCCTTTAATAAATCTGCCACTGCACCCTTAAATGCCTCTAGACCTTCTCCCAACTTTTTGAAAGCTTCTTCATCAGGACTACCTTGGAAGCAGTAGTCTCCAATTATGTTCCACTTCATTCTACTTCTTTCTATAATTTCTGTGACTTCCTTATATCCGCCGCCACTCCATCCATAGCTTCCAGAATATAGGAATACCTTACCATTGAGCTTCTTCTTTGTTATTTTATCAATCAGAGCTGCAGCTGTTGGAAATAATTTATACTCATATGTAGGAGCTAGAAGTATGATTCCTGTTGAATCCCACACATGCATTAGAGAAGTTGAACTAGGTGTCTCTGTTATGTGTAAACTTACAACCTCTATTCCAGAAGATCTTAAATTTTCTTCTATAAATGAAAGGGCTTTCTGACT
>JAEZUZ010000032.1 GCA_023443345.1 Bacillota bacterium | reverse complement strand
AGAAGTCTTTACTTCTTCATTCTCTACCTCAGGAACGTTATTTTCCTGAATATCGTTTTGTGTGTTTTTCTTCACTTTTCCCCCTCCCATCAACCATATTTACCGTATTAAAAAAGCAAGCCCATTTAATACGCTTGCTAAGTTAATAAGTTAACCTGATACGATATTTATATTTAATGCAATTTATTTTGCACGTTGTCGTTATTTATCTGTTTTTGCTAGCTTTTGGTTTCGTTCATGTATCTTCTGCATCAGCTCTTCGAACGCTTTTTCACCCCTAATTCTTTCTTCCTCTGTTTGAATTTCTTCAGGTATGCGTATCAAAAATTCTCCTAAAAATTCTTTAGGCGTCCTCTCTCCTGTGTCCTCATTCCACGGCTCTATGCACTTTAAAAGAGACCAACTATCTAGTTCTTTAGGATCCTTGACATAGGCTATACAGTCTACAATATCTATTGTCTCATCAATTAATCTCTTATCTATTATAAATCCATCCCTTTCATCCTCTTTTATAGATTCTTCTAATTCCTTTTTAAAGCCTTCTGTTATAGGTCTATCATATATATAATTAAATAGGATTCTTTCATATTTCATCTCTGCATACATTGCATCTCTTCTTGTATACTTTTTTGGTGTGCCGCCAATAATGCCCAACTTCTTAAGTATGTTCTCCAAAGTTTTTTTGTGCATCAATTCTTATTCTCTTTTCTTTCTCTAACATTTATTTTTCCTTTTTTCTAAACATTTTACCATATACTGTAACTCCACCAAATGCGCTTTCTTCATCTAATTCATATCTATCTAACTCAAAAACTGTACCACATATCTATATTTCCACCCTGTTTTAGTGCCTAAATTATACCATTTTTAAGGACCTTAAGGAAACAGCATAAAATTTTTCTCTAGCTATTAAGCCTATAGTCTCTTTTGTAGTTGCTTTCTTATTTGTTACTAATCTTTCTTATACTTATCATATAAAGTGAATAAATTGTATTTTTAGGGTAATTATAGGTTAATCAAAATTATGGAGAGTTATATGAAGAAATTTTACATTTTTACTTTAGTAATTATGTTCATAATTGTTGGTTGCACAAATTCAAAAATTCAAAAGTCTGAATATATAAAGGAGAATACATTGGTTAAAGAAGCTAATAAAAAGACTATATATCTAGCTGGAGGATGTTTCTGGGGAGTTGAGGGATATCTCAAAGAATTAAATGGAGTTATATCTACAAATGTCGGATATGCCAATGGCAAGACAGAAGATACTAATTATCATGCATTAAGTAGGACAGAGCATGCTGAGACAGTAATGGTAGTCTATGATAAGAGCAGAATCTCTCTTGAAGAACTGCTTCTTAGATATTTCAAAGTGATTGACCCTAAGTCACTAAATAGACAGGGAAATGACATCGGAAGACAGTATAGAACTGGCGTTTATTATATAGATAAAGAAGATCTAAAAGTAATAGAGAAAGTCTTTGAATACGAAACATCTATACATGGAGATATAGTAGTTGAGAAAGAGCCTCTTAAAAATTTTGTCTTAGCTGAAGATTACCATCAGGACTATCTTGAAAAAAATCCAAACGGATATTGCCACATAAATATACAATCAGCCAATGATCCCCTATTTGATGAGAACTACCCTCTTCCAGATAAGGATCTTCTAGATAAGATTTTGGATAAAGAAAGCTATGATGTATTAATAAATTCAGCTACAGAAATGCCATTTTCTTCTGAACTTGATAAGGAATATAGAAAGGGCATCTATGTAGATAAACTTACAGGTGAGCCACTTTTCTCATCTACTGATAAATTTGACTCAGGCTGTGGTTGGCCGTCATTCTCAAAACCAATTACTTCAGATAGAATTGAATACTCAAACGACAATTCTCACGGAATGAAAAGGATAGAAGTTCGCTCTAAAGGTGGACACCTTGGACATGTCTTTGACGATGGAATAGAAGAAAAAGGCGGTCTTAGATACTGCATAAATGGAGCCGCTCTTAGATTCATACCATACGAAGATATGGACAAAGAAGGATATTCTAAATACAAAATATTCTGTGAATAATGAAAAAATCCCAATTGCTTGGGATTTTTTATTTTGTCTCATCATTCTGGTTTGGATCATATATTATTCTAAGAGGATACTTAAAAGAGTGCTTATTTCCTGTAGCTGTAAGCTTTCCCTCTCTATTGTACTTAAGAAGTTGAGATGTAACTCCTGCTCCTAGGATCTTTGATATTATATTAAATATTATGAGTGCTAGACCAACTACAGATATCCACTTGCTTGTAAAATATCCAATAAACATAGCTAGAAGGCCAATGCTAAAAATATATGTCTGATAAGTCCTAAACTCATAAATTGTCCTTCCATTTTCTTCATATATTTTATAAAGTAACTTTTTCATCAAACCTCCTACCATACAATTATACTAAAAATAAAAAAGAGAAATCAAATGATTTCTCTTTAATTATTACATCATTCCTGGCATTCCACCCATCGCAGGCATTGCCGGTTCTTCCTTTGGAATATCTGTTACAGCAGCCTGAGTTGTTAGGAATAGTGCTGAAATACTTGAAGCATTCTGTAGTGCACTTCTTGTCACCTTAGTTGGATCAACAACTCCGTCCTTAATAAGGTCAACATATTTATCAGTTAGTGCATTATACCCAGAGGCTCCCTTTAATTTTCTAACTTCATTTACTACTATTGCCCCTTCAACTCCTGCATTTAGTGCGATCTGTCTAATAGGAGCTTCTAGTGCATTATAAACTATATAAGCCCCGGTCTTCTCATCTGACTCAAGCTTGCTTAACATACCCTCGATAGAGCTTTGAGCTCTTAGGTAAGCAACTCCACCACCTGGAACAATTCCTTCCTCTACTGCTGCCTTTGTCGCATTTAAAGCATCTTCGATTCTTAGCTTTCTCTCTTTCATCTCTACTTCTGTAGCAGCACCTACCTTGATTACTGCAACTCCACCTGAAAGTTTAGCCAGTCTCTCTTGTAATTTTTCTCTGTCAAATTCACTTGTTGATTCTTGAATTTGAGATTTGATTTGGGAAATTCTGGAATTTATATCATCTCTTTTTCCCTGTCCATCGCTAAGTATGGTTGAATCATGAGATACTTTTACTTTCTTAACTCTACCTAGTTGAGATAGTTCAACTTCTCTTATATCATGTCCAAGATCTTGAGAAATATACTCAGCTCCTGTAAGAATTGCGATGTCTTGTAACATCTCTTTTCTTCTATCACCAAATCCAGGTGCCTTGACGCATACAACGTTAAAAGTTCCTCTTAATTTATTTAGAACAACTGTTGTAAGAGCTTCTCCTTCAACTTCTTCAGCAATAATAAGAAGTGGTTTATTTACTTCCATTATCTTTTCAAGCACTGGAACTATGTCTGCATTAGTGCTGATTTTTTTATCTGTTACAAGCACTAGTGGATCATCTAATTCTGCAATTTTTTGTTCAGCATCATCAGCCATATATCTTGAGATATATCCCTTGTCAAATTGCATACCTTCAACTATTTCTAGTTGAGTTTCCATAGTATTAGACTCTTCAACTGTGATAACTCCATCACGTCCAACTTTGTCCATTGCCTGGCTAATATATTCACCAATTAGCTCATCTGCAGCAGATATAGCAGCAACTGCAGCTATGTCTTTAGAATCCTTAATTGACTTTGAAAGATCTTTGATGCTCTCAACAGCCTTCTCAACAGCTTTTTCTATTCCTCTTCTAACTAGAATTGGATTTGCTCCTGCTGCAACATTCTTAAGTCCTTCTCTTACCATTGCCTGAGCAAGAATAGTTGCTGTTGTTGTACCGTCTCCTGCTATATCATTTGTCTTAGTTGCAACTTCTTTAACTAGTTGAGCACCCATGTTCTCAAAAGGACATTCAAGTTCTATTTCTTTAGCAATAGTTACACCATCATTTGTTATAAGTGGAGCACCATACTTTCTTTCCAAAATTACATTGCGTCCCTTAGGTCCAAGTGTAATTTTCACTGTATCAGCTAATTTGTTTAATCCACTCTCTAGTTTCTCAAGTGCCTGAGCACCGTGTAATATATCTTTTGCCATATTTCACCTCTACTCTAAAACTGCTAAGACGTCTTTATCTTCAATTATTAGATATTCTACGTCATCCATTTTTACAGTTGTTGTTGAATATTTTTTATAGAAAACCCTGTCTCCTTCTTTGATATCTTCTACTTCTCTTCCAATACTTATTACTTGAGCTATTTCAGGTTTTTCTTTCTCACCAGCTAATATAAGACCACTCTTAGTTGTCTTATCAGCTTCTTCTTGTTTTAATACAAGTCTATTTTTCAATGGTCTAATCATTATTCCTCCTTGATCTCATATTAAAGTCATTTTATTATACCCATATTTATTATTTATCTAAAATATTCAAACATAAATTGTTGAGCAAAACCTGCATTCTCTCCAAAGTACTCAAGTGCCTGTTGCTGATTCTTTATAAATGGATAATGCTCTTTTAAAACTTTTTTAATCCATGTATCTATTGGAAATGCTCCATTAAAATGAAGACCATACAGACATATACAAGCACTTACCTTAGGGCCAATTCCACTTAATTCCTGTAACTTTATAAAAGCATCATCAAAATTCATATTTTTTACTTCACTTAGGAAACTTCTATTTTCTGTTAGATATTCTACCACACTCTCTATATATTTAGCTCTATATCCAAACCCAAAATCCTGTAAGGTTTTTTCATCAATTCCCCTTAGTTCATCAAGAGTTGGAAAACAAAAGTGATATTTTGAATCATAGTAGACTTTTTTCCCAAAGTTTTCTCTTAGTTTTTTTAATAATCCCTTTATTCTCTTAATATTGTTATTTTGACTTGTAATAAAGCAAAGTATTACTTCAAAAAAATCCTGTCTAAGTATTCTAAGTCCCTTACTCTTTAGATATGCCTTGTATAGGAAATCATCCTTAGTCGATATTTCTCTAAAAATTTCTTCTTGATCTTCCCCTTTGGCAAAGTATCTATTCCACTTACCTATATTTTGTTCATCAGTTAGAATAAATACTTCATCTTGATCTTGCCATACCTTTACTACATCCGAAAGTGCATAGACATAGTAACTTAAATCTTCATTTTTTTCATAGCAAAAGCTCTGACCACTATATAAAGTTTTATCTAGATCAAATTTTCCTAAACTATATTTATTCATTAATGTGCCTTAACTTCTGCCCAGATCGAATCTAGTACATCTATTAAGTCATGGTTATCTTTGAAATATTCCATTGAATTGAGAGAATCAAGATCTGGATATATTATCTTATTTTCCTGCGTTTCCTTAGGCAGTAATGACTTTCCGGCTTTGTTTGGAATAGGATATCCAACAAATTCTGCAATCTTTTTAGAAACTTCAGGTTTTAAAATATGATCAATAAATTTATAAGCGGCTTCTACATTGTTTGCATTTTTAGGAATAACCATAGCATCAATCCATATATTTGAACCTTCTTTTGGTATTACATAATCTAAATTTGGATTGTTGCTTATAGCAACAATTGCATCTCCAGTATACGCCGGAGCTAGTGCCGCTTCATCATTGGCCATCTGCCCCTTCATTTCATCAACTAAGTATGCAAGAACTAATGGTTTTTGTTTGATTAATTCCTGCTTAGCTTGTTCTAATTTTTCTCGAGATTGCTCATTCATTGAATAACCCAATTTCTTTAAAGCAATTCCTATTGAATCTCTAACTGAGTTCATCATTATAATCTTATTTTCATACTTAGGATTCCATAGAATATCCCAACTTTGAACAGGTTCATCTACCATTGTCTTGTTATATAAAATTCCAACGGTTCCCCAAAGATATGGTATTGAATATTTGCCTTCTTTATCAAATCCAGTTGTTAAGAAATGTTCGTCTAAATTTTTGATATTCTCAAGTTTGTTTCTATCTATAGGTTGAATCATTTCTTCTTTTATCATTCTCTCGATCATATAATCAGAAGGTACAACTATATCGCACACAGCTCCACCCTCTTTAAGCTTAGTATACATGTCTTCATTTTGTTCAAATGTTTCGTATACTACATCTATTCCTGTTTCTTTTTCGAATTCTTCTACAACTGCAGGATCGATATATTCTCCCCAGTTATAAACTACAAGTTTTTCTGAAGATGATTTAGAACAACCTACTAATAAAAATAAAGTAAAAAGTAATAAAACTAAAAATATCTTTTTCAAATTTTTCTTCCTTTCTTTTTGTTAGATTGTAAATATATAACTACTAATAATACAAGTATTACTAAAAACATTATTGTACTAAGTGCATTTATAGCTGGATTAATTCCCTTCTTTGCCATTGAGAACACAGTGATTGAAAGCGTATTAAATCCATTTCCTGTGTTGAAGAAACTTATAACAAAGTCATCTAAAGAGAGTGTAAATCCAAGAAGAGCTCCTGATATTATTCCAGGCATTATACTTGGAAAAATTACCTTTCTAAGTATATAGCTAGGTTTTGCACCTAAATCCATGGCTGCTTCAATCAAATATGGATCCATCTGTTTTAACTTAGGTAAAACAGACAGAACAATATATGGAACTGTAAAGACAATGTGAGATAAAAGCAGAGTTGAAAAACCAAATTTTATCTTTACTATGTTAAAGAGAACCATTAGCGATATCGCAGTAACTATATCTGGATTTAATACAGGTAAATAGTTTGTATTAAGAAATAACTCTCTTTTGAATTTCTTCATAGAAAATATTCCAATAGCAGCAAATGTTCCGATAATTGTCGCAATAATTGTTGCAATAATTGCAATTAAAAGTGTGTTTCTAAAAGATTGAAGTATCATCCTATCATTAAATAGTTCTCTATACCACTTAAGAGTAAATCCAACCCAACTGCCCTTTAACCTTGAATCATTAAATGAAAATACCATAAGAACTACTATTGGTGCATATAGAAATGCCATTACCAAAAATAAATATATTCTTGCAAGAGCTTTTTTTACCATAGTCCACCTCCAGATTTTTCACTGTCTGGATTTATCTTATTAGATATCATCATAAGAAGTAAAATAATTGCCATCAGAACCAAGCTCATTGAAGATCCAAAGTGCCAGTTTCCGGCAACCCTAAATTGATGTTCTATAATGTTTCCAATCAAATTGTATTTATTGCCTCCTAAAAGTGCAGATATTTCAAAAGTGCTAACTGCTGGGATAAATACCATAGTTATTCCTGTAACTACACCAGGCAAACTAAGAGGAAATACAATTTTCCAGAATGTCTTCCATGAATTAGCACCTAAATCAAAAGAAGCTTCTATATAACTTTTATCTAATTTCTCTATTATCGTATAAATAGGTAGTATCATAAAAGGTAAAAAATTATATACCATACCTAAAATAATTGCTACATCTGTATACATTATATGAACTGGCGAGATATGTAGCATCTCTAATAATTTATTTAATAAACCATTTCTATTTAAAATAATCATCCATGCATATGTTCTAAGTAAGAAGTTCATCCACATTGGGACAACTACTAAAAGTAGCATGACATTTCTTAGAGCTACTTTCATATTGGCAATCATATACGCTACTGGATAACCAATAACTAGGCATATAATTGTAGTAATAAACGCAATCCTCATAGAGTCAAGTAAAACTAAGAAATTATTAGAGCTAAAGAATCTTTTAAAATTATCAAATGTTATAGAATCAAATCCTTTATTTGTTAAAGCATAGTATGCCACAAGTACAACTGGAACTATTATAAATATGAGCATCCAAACTCCGTATGGATATGCAAGCTTTCTATACTTCATCTCTATCCTTTCTCATTATATGAATATTTTCTGGTAAAATATTTAATCCTACATGTTTTCCAACTTCTCTCATGACAGTTGAGTGTATCATGTAATGCTCATCTCCAACCCTAGCCATCATTTCATAATGAACGCCCTTAAATACTACAGATTCAACTACAGCCTTAAGCATTCCACTCTCAAGTGGAACTACTTCAACATCTTCAGGCCTTATTACTACATCTACTTCTTCGTTTTCTTTAAAGCCACTATCGACACAGTCAAATATATTATTTGAAAACTCAACAACTAAATCCTTTTTCATCACTCCATTAAATATGTTACTCTCACCTATAAAATTGGCAACAAATCTATTTACTGGCTCATTATATATATCTATAGGAGTCCCTATTTGCTGTATATAGCCTTCATTCATAACAACGATAGTATCACTCATCGTAAGAGCTTCTTCTTGATCATGAGTTACATATATAAAAGTTATCCCAACTCTCTGTTGAATATTTTTAAGTTCTATCTGCATCTCTTTTCTGAGCTTTAAATCTAAAGCTCCAAGAGGCTCATCAAGTAGAAGAACTTCCGGCTCATTTACAAGTGCTCTTGCTATTGCAACTCTCTGCTGTTGTCCACCGCTTAATGAAGTAACACTTCTCTTCTCATAACCACTTAATCCTACAAGTTTTAACATCTGTCTTACTTTTTCATCAATTACACTCTTCTTTTCTTTTCTAAGAACAAGACCAAATGCTACGTTATCATGAACATTTAGATGAGGAAAAAGTGCATATCTTTGAAAAACTGTATTTATAGTTCTCTTATATGGTTCGAGATCGTTTATTCTCTTACCTTCAAAAATTAAATCACCTTCATCGGGAGTTTCAAAGCCAGCAATTATCCTAAGAGTTGTAGTTTTACCACAACCACTTGGCCCAAGTAAAGTTAAAAACTCTCCCTTATGTATTTTTAAATTAATTTTATCCAAGACTCTGTGATCTTCAAATGATTTAGAAACATTTCTTAACTCAATTACTTCTTGCATAATTACCTCTAAAATAATGGTGGATTCATAATCCATAGCACTATTGCTGGATTTGATGTCTTATTAATTATCTGTCTAGATTTCTTACAAGATGTGTAAAAACACTGTCCCTTTTTAAGACTATACTTGTTATCTCCGTAGATGAACTCAACTTTGCCCTTAATTACATAGCAAAATTCCTCTGCTTCAACTGGAAGATATTTCTGAGTAGACCCAGATGGATTTATAGTCATTATAATGGGTTCCATTGAATTCTTTTGTGAATTGGGCACAACCCACTTATAGATAATTCCATTTAATTCATCTTCATTCTCAAAAGCATCTTCATCACTAAAGACTATCTTCTCTTGCTCTTCTTCTTTAAAAAAAGTAGCTAAGTCAGTTCCCAATGCCTCTAAAATATCTGTCAAGGAATCAATTGCTGGAGATGTCAAATCTCTTTCTAATTGGGATATAAATCCCTTGGTCATCTCTGCTCTAGTTGCCAATTCTTCCTGTGTAAGCCCCAGAGCAATTCTCCTATCTCTTATTTTTTCACCTATCTTCATAGAAATCTCCTAAGTATTATATTAAACAATAAGTTTAATATATTAAACCTATATAATTGTATCAAATATACAAAAAAAATCAAGACAAAAAAATAAAATTACAATAAAAAAAGCGAAGATTTCTCTTCGCTAATTTATTATATTAGTTTTTCTTAGACTTAAGAACAAATGCTGAACCTGCAGCAAGCATCAATGAAGCAATAGCCATAAATAGAACATTTTGTGTACTACCTGTAGATGGCAATCCTTCTTTGTTATTAGATGATGGATCTACAATATTGTAAGTTAATACAAACATTCTTTCTGAACCATCTGGATACTTAATAATTAAAGTTGTTTGGAATTTTCCAGTCTTGCTTGTATCAATAGGTTGACCATTAGCAGTTACTATTTTTACTTTGTCCTTAAGTTCTTCAGGAATACCGATCTTATCTATTAAACTATTAGGATCAAATGTGCTTCCCTTTTCAATATCAACAACACCTGGATCAACAAGTTTAACTTTATCTGCATCCTTTTCTTTATCTTTATCTTTGTCTTTATTAGTTACAGTTACAGGTGTCTTGTCACCTTCTACATCACCATTGATAGGAGTAACAAAGATATTATCTCCTACTTTTTGTTTGTCAATTACTATTGTGAAGTTACCTTTTTCGTCTGATGTTCCTTCTCCAATTTTATTGCCATTTTTGTCTGTAACAACAACAACTGTATTAGGATCAGTTTTACCTTTTACTTCTGTATTTTTATCTGTATTTTCAGCTGTAACTTCAGTTGCTGGAGAAGGTTTTTTACCCTTATCAACTATATTTACACTAACTCCTGTTGAATCCTTTTTATTAGGTTCTTTTGTAATAACAGTAACTGTTTCTACGCCTTCTGTTAGAGGAATTTCTTTCTTGAAGTTTCCATCCTTGTCAACTTCCACTTCAAAAGTTGTATCTCCATATACGATTTTAACAGTACTTCCAGGTACACCCTTTCCTGTTACAACGACGTTGTTATTGTCTTTATCTCTAATAGCTACAACATCTGTTGGAGCTTCAGATACATATTTATAATCAAACATAGCTGAAAGAGTCAATTGATATCTTGGGATATAATCTCTTAATTTGCTATATTCATTTCCTTCTTCGTCTTTCCAACCTAGGAAAGTTAGATATTCAGGATAACTTTCTGGCTTCATATCTAAAGCATCTGCAACTTCTTGCCAGCTTTGTTTATTAACATTGCTTTGAGTTGTTACAAAAGCTTTGTTATCGCCTAAATCTTTTTCGCGTTCAACACTTGTGTGAGGTGAATTAATTCCATCTTGAATTTCTTTATAATTTGCAACTTTTCCATCTTTATAGTCTAGAGCTGTTCTAACAGATGGTTGAGCAAAAACGATTAATTCTCCACCCTTTTCTTCTGCTTGAGTATCTGGATTTGTGTAGCTAAGTACAATCTTATCTATGAATGACTTTGTAGCTCTACCTGAAAAGAAAACATGTATCTTCTTTGGTGAGCCATCATCGTGAGTTTCAACTACTTCATGTTCAAACTTCACTCCATTAATTTCTTGTGGCTCAATTTTGAAATTTGATCTTCCAGGTTTATTTAATGAAAAGTCAAATCCATATCCATCTGCAGGGTCAAGATCAATATAGAATCTATCTAAAATTAGACCTGTGTAATTAGGATTGTTTACTTCTTCTCTATGAACGCCATCCTTGTATATTGCAATTAAATTAACATCATGAGTAACTGGTTGAGTTAAATCATACTCAGCATGAGTTGGATCATCAGATAGTGCCCAATACATAAATGGGTGTTTATCTTTATTTAACTCATGAACTTCTGGGGCTTCAATTGGCTCTCCAGCATTGACAAATTTTGAATAAGAATAGTTAAGTGCAAAATCTTGTTCTGCTTCTTTAATATGTCCATAGAATGATGGATTAAATCTTACTACATATTGTTCTTTTGGTGTTGATTCGTCTCTGAAGTAAGCATATAATGTCTTGCTCTTTCTAGGTACTGAATCACCTTCTGTGTAGCTTGTACCTTGTCCATTTTCTTCTGAGAACCATCCAATAAATTCATGTCCAGGTTTCTCTGGGTTATCAATTTCTTTTAGATAATTATCTACACGATAAGATCTTCTAGCATATATTTCCCCATCAACCATATATGTGATTACTTTATTAACAGGCTCTACAGTATAAGTAAGCTTGTAGTAGCTTTTAGCAATGTCCTTACCTGATTTGTAAGCAACAACTAATCTAAGTTCGTGTTTTCCAGGCTCAACATTATCTCCAACCTTGAATAACACTTCAATCTTTGTATTTAAATCAGGATCATTACCTACTTGGGTTCCTACAGGTATAACTTCTGTATATATTCCAGAATTATTTACATCATATACCTTAGTTTTTGAAACACTATAACCGCTTGCAAAAGCAGGAATTCCAGTAAATCTTTTTGATGAATTAGTAGAATCTGGAGTATAAGCTTCTGTTGTCCAACCACCTAAATCTGCATCATATGGAGCAGCTAAGTCAGTTTCTTCTTCTGAAGGTGCTGCAGCTGGAGCCGCTTCAGCCGGAGCTGTATCTTCAGCTGTAGCTGGTTGAGCTTCTTCACCTGTTCCTGCTGGATTTGCCTCTTCTGTTACAGTATCTGTTCCTGTTGTATCAGCAAAAGATGCATAAGGAACTAGTAACATTAAGCAAAGAACTATTGCTAATCCTTTTCTAAAAATATTTTTCAAAATTCCCTCCTATATATACAATATATACGATATATTATTGCCCTATCATTATACACTAAAAAAGTAAAAATTCAACAAGTATTAATGTAAAAAAATTTAGCTTAATAAAATTGGAGAAATATCAACATAATACTAGGGATAAATACTGCGTAATGTGCTCTATCTCTTATCGTGCCAATCAATAAAGTTATAAATGTTATAATCCAAAACACAAATATACTTACAAGGCTTAAAGACTGTACTTCAAAAGTAAAAAGAAACGTCGAAAACACAATCAATATATTTTTATACTCAGGTGCAATTTTATATAGAGTAAATGTCAAAAGCCCAAGCATCATCAATCTAATAAATAGAGTAAGTCTATAAAACATTGCATTTCCAACACATATGTATATAGTTGGCACCAATTTATGATCAAATATATTTACCAATACACCAAATATCACAGATACAATAATAAGTAATGCAATATAAAAAATGTCATTTTTTTCAAGTTTTTTAAACCAAATCTTTTCAAAATTCTTATCAAGTCTATATGCTGCAAAAAAGGACAATAATGTGAGAATAACAACTATAAATAGATGAAGAAATCTACTTACATCTAAATTATCAATTATTGCATTGAGAATTATGAATAAAAATATAGATAGAGTTATTTCTATTTTTTTACTGCCCATGCCACTAAATCCCTCCCTTTAGATTTAATGCATATATTACCATTTTCATCTGATTTAATAACTTCATCTACCGAATTAGTTAAATCTATAAATTCTAAATTTGCAAAACTCTCTCCTAAATTGACTTGATAATCTCTATCTGAATCTATATTGAGCAATACTATAAGTGCATCGTCTTCTTTAAGTCTCTTCCATACTAAGAGTTTTTCATCTACAAAATCATCTTCCTGTGAAGCTTCAAAAAATCTCTTTCTAGCTGAAAGCAATAAATCTATTGTAGGCTTAAATGAAATCATTTCTCTAGACTTATTTCCATAGTAATCTCCATAGAATATACAAGGATATCCTTCTTTTCTAAGCAAAATAATACCATATGCTATTTTCTTAAACCATGGATCTATATAGCTTGTAAGAGATTGCCCCGGTTGAGTATCGTGATTATCTACAAATGTTACAGCTAAAAGGGGATGATCTTTGACAAGTGTATCATCAAATATTTTTCTTATATCGGAATTTTCAGGGTCATTTGCTATATTAAACATATTAAAATGTAGCCTAACATCAAATAAATCTAAATCATAGTCTGTCACTGAAAGGTACGAATCAGTTTTACTTTTATCTGCTACCCAAAATTCACCAAAACAGTAGAATCCCTCTTTCTGATTTGTTCTAACATGTTCAATAAAATCTCTCATAAATGTGGCATCTATATGCTTTACAGCATCAAATCTAAATCCATCTACATTTGTCTCTTTAACAAGCCAATTACTCCAACTAAAAATCTCATTTTTTACATCTGGGTGGCTGTGATCTATATTTGCAAACATTAGATAATCAAAATTGCCTTTTTCTGAGCTTACATTTTCAGCCCAATCCTTGTAATCTCCCAGTATCCTATAAATTCCACTTTTACCTGTTCTATCGTCGTAGTCAACTCCATTAAAGTGATTAAAATTCCATTTAAAATTAGAATATTTATCTCCTCTTCCAGGGAAAGTAAATTTAGTCCAGCCTTCTATATCATGAGGTTCTGATATTTCTATATTTCTATCATTTGGATCTACTTCAACAGCTTGAAAGAGTTCTTTCTCATCTGCGCCAGCTTTATGATTTACTACGACATCTGCATATATATTAATTCCTAGTCTATGTGCCTCTTCAATTAAATCTAAAAGCTCTTGTTTAGTTCCGTACTTTGTTCTTATAGTTCCCTTTTGATCAAACTCACCTAAATCGTATAAATCATAAACACCATATCCCACATCATTTTCTGAAGTTCCCTTATAAAATGGTGGCAACCAAAGTGCATCTATTCCGCTTTCCTTTAGATCTTTTAAATTCTCTCTTAGCCTTTTAAAGTGATTTCCATCACTATCTAGGTACCACTCAAAGGCTTGCATCATAACAGCCATAATTACTCCTGTTTAAAATTTCTATAATTATACATTAAGACAATAAAAATAAAAAGGGGACGAATCCCCTTAATTACTAACCTCTTGCAAGTTTATTTCTAAGTATTGAAGAAATTTGTTCAACTACAATTACTAGAACAATTAATCCTATCAAAATTGCTCCGGCTTCATTCCAACGATATGAACTCATTGCAAAGCTAAGAGGAGCTCCAATACCACCAGCACCAACAAGTCCAAGAATTGAAGCATTCTTTATATTTATTTCAAATCTATAGATAGTTGTAGATATGAAATTACTCATTAACTGAGGAATGATGCCATATCTTATCTTCTGAAACTTTGTACATCCTGATGCATCTAATGCCTCAATAATTCCTCTATCTATAGTTTCAATGGCCTCTACATATAGCTTTGCTATCATTCCTATACTTGTAAGAGCAAGTGTAAGAACTCCGGCAAATGGCCCTGGTCCTGTAACTCTTATAAACATAATTCCGTAAACGAATGCAGGAAATGTCCTTATAGCAGCTATCAAAAATGTTCCAATATTTGTAACCCAGCCTGGAACAACATTTTTTGAGCTTAAAAATGCGAATGGGATTGCAAGAATTGCTCCAATAATTGTACCTAAAAATGCAATTGATACAGTCTCAAGCAATAGATAAGGAACTCCTTCGTTGTTAAACTTAAAGAGTATATTTGTATCAGGAGTAAATATTCCCTTAACTATATTTATTGCTATTGGAATACCTTTCTCATTAATTCCAGAATCAAACTTTATAACTGTCATACTCCAAAAGGTTAAGAATCCCAAAATTGCTAAGATGAGGATATTTCTACTGAGCCTATTAGGTTCTTTTTTTAGTGTATCTTGAATTGTAACATTCACTAGTTTAACCTCTTTCTTAGATATCTGCTAAGGTTCTCAATTATTAAAACTGTGATAAATAACATCAGAATAACAGTTGCAACCTTATCATATGTTCTCAAAGATAAATCCCTCTGAAGTAATAATCCAATACCACCAGCACCGACATAACCAAGAATTGCAGCATTTCTTACATTCATCTCAAGTGTATATAGAGTTATTGAGAAATATGAAGCAAGTATCTGTGGCACTATAGCACAGAAAAATGCTCTTACCTTTGTAGCTCCAAGCGAGAGCATGGCCTCGTATGGATTCATGTCAACCGTCTCAATATGTTCATATAGCATCTTGCATATTATTGCCCATGTAAATATACAAAGTGCTATTGTTCCAGCTAGAGTTCCTATTCCAACTATTGAAGTTGCAATAAGAGCTATAACTAGTGGTGGAAAAGTTCTAAGAATACTAAAAATAAATCTTATTACTGTCCTAGAAACTTTATTTGTATTTATATTTACAGAAGATAGAACTGCAAATGGAAATGCCAATAAAGCACCAATAAATGACCCTAAAAAGCTCATCTTTATCGTATCAAATAGTGGATCTAGAACCTTATTATAATATTGCAAATTTGGAGGAAACATTCTCGATAAAACTATAAAAAATTGATTCCCTTTATTAAATATCACTCTTAGATCAAATCCGGTTATTCTCACTGAAATATAGCCAATCACAAGTAATATGGCCAATATAATAGGCAACTTAGATATGGGCTGAACAACGACTTTGCCAGAAGGCAATGTATATTGTCTTCTTTTCATTAATCCATCATCCTTTCATCAGCCTTTAACTTTCTTCCATAAATAAACTTAAGTGTCTCTTCATCTACTTCTGATGAAGGCCCATCATATACTATCTCGCCAGCTCTAATTCCAATTATTCTCTTTGCATATTTAAGAGCTAAATCAACATGGTGGATATTTATTAAAACTGTTATATTTAAATCTCTATTTATTCTAGTAAAATCATCCATAACTTGCTCAGCAGTTATTGGATCAAGCGAAGCTACAGGCTCATCTGCAAGAATAATCTGTGGATCTTGTGCTAAAGTTCTTGCAAGTGCCACTCTCTGCATCTGTCCACCTGATAATCTATCGCTTCTTACATATGCCTTATCAAGTATTCCAAGTTTATCTAAAGCTTCCAAAGCTTTGATCTTATCTTCTCTAGAATATAGCCCCAAAATACTCTTAAATAAGGACATATGAGGAACTCTTGATGTTAACACATTCTTAATCACGCTAATTCTAGGAACAAGATTGAAACTTTGAAATACCATTCCTATTTTTTGTCTGAATTTTCTTAAATCTTTACCCTTTAACTGAGAAACATCATTGCCATTGACTGTAAGAGTTCCAGAAGTTATATCTATCATCTTATTGATAGTTCTTATAAGGGTAGACTTTCCAGCACCAGAAAGTCCTATTATAGCTATAAATTCGCCCTGTTCAATTTTGATGTCTATATTCTTTAGAGCGTGAACTCCTCCAGGGTACACTTTATCAACTTTATTAAAATGTATCACTATATCTCCTTAAAAAAAGCAAGGCATTTACATGCCTTGCTAATCAAAATACTTATTTATTAATTGAAGCTCTTTAGAAGTTCTTGAGCTTCACGCTCTTTATCATAATCACTAGCTTTTGCAGGCTTGTAACCTTCGTGAGAATATATTTTCATAACTTCTACACCTTCTGGAGTAGAACCAATCTTGATGAATGAATCAGAAAGTGCTTTCTTGAACTCTTCATCCATGATCTTAGAAGATTTTGAAACACTGATTGTATCGTTATAAATTGGATCACTTACGCCGATTACTTGTGTATCTTCCCAGATGCTTCCATCTCTATTGAACTCTTCATTCCACTTCTTAGCATAGTCTCTTCTAGCATCAGCATAAATTGTTACGATATCTACTGATTCGTCAGCTAATTTAGCGATTGAAGAACCATAAGAATCTAGTTCTACAGCTTGTGGAACATCACCAAGAGTAAAGCCATATTTACCTTTTAGATAAATTGATGGATAGATATAGCCTGAAGATGAAGTTGGTGATCTGTGTCCCCATTTAGCACTCTTAAGATCATCAGCTGTCAATTCTTGTCCAGAATTTACTTTTTCAGCTAATTCTTTACCCTTAGCACTTGGGCCTGCTATCATTAAACTTCTGTAGTAAGTTACTTGTTCATCTTTAGGTTCTGTAGCTTTTCCATCGTTCCAGTCCTTAGCGTTTTCACTGTCCTTGCTTAGACCAGCTCTTGTTGCTGTTAAAAGAACATCTACGCCATCAGAATAAAGTACATATGTACCACCTGGGATGAAACCAACATCTGTTGTTCCAGCTTCCATACCTTCACCAACAGCTTCATAAGATGTACCAACGCTTATATCTACGTTCTTTACATCATAGCCGTGTTTAACTAATTCGTCCTTTAATAATTTCTTTAAAGGATCTGTAGCAGTGATAATCTCTTGTGGTTCTTTTGAAGGAACAAAGGCAATCTTAAGTGTATCAATCACTTTTAATTCATCCTTCTTCTCTTCTTGAGGCTGTTCTGTTGTAGAACCTGTACCTTGCTTTGTATCATCTTTCTTAGAACATCCTGCAAAAACAGAAATTGAAAGAACTAATACAAGAATTAAAGCCAATAGCTTCTTCATATTTCCTCCTTATGTTGTGAAGTCATTCGACACTTTTAATGTAACATGTAAGAGTTACTATGGCAAGTTAAAAATATCTTCAAAAAAAGTTAATTTATAGACAAAGTATAGGGTATAATTAATTTCAGAACATTTGTAAGGAGAAAAAATGAGAAGAAAATTAGGATATCTTTTATTATTTATTGGCATTGTTCTTTTTACATTACCTTTTATAGGCAGATTTATACTTTCAATAAAAGACTCATCAAAATATGTCGATGAAATAAATGCCGATCAAATTAGAGAAAATTCAAGGAGAGTTGCAACATTTAACTTTGAGGATGTAAGACCAATAGATCTTTCTACAGAATTATTTGACTTAAGCAAGATTGATAAGGATTTAATAATTGGGCAAATCATATCTCCTGCAATCAACTTAAATCTAGCTATTTTTAAAGGAACAAACGATACAAACCTCAAAGCAGGAGCTTGCACACTTAGAGAAGATCAGGAGATGGGAAAGAACAACTATCCTATAGCAGGCCACAACCTTGGAGATAAAGACAAGCTATTTAATAGAGTTGAACATATCCCAAATGGGACAGATGTATTTATCACTGATAAAGACAAAATATATCAATACAAAATAGTAAATAGAGAAATTCTTCCAGAGGATGCGTTCTACAAGATTTCTGCAGAGGAAGCAGATAAGTATAAAAAACCAATAATCACTCTTATGACATGTGAATACCCTCTTACATATGCTAGAGTATTTGCTGTTGGAGAGCTTCAAAATACTTATGACTTCTCTGATGCTAAGTTAAAAGAGTTGATAAAAAATGCAAAATAAAAATATCCCAGTATTGGGATATTTTTTTAAATTAATCCAACTGAATATACAAAGGCATTCTCTACATTGTCTTTTTTAGGGTCATATTTCTCTATTATCTTTGCATATCTTTCTCTATAATTGTTATCTATTTCTAACTGAGGCACTACCTTAGTAGCTTCATCGAAAAAGTGCTTTGATCCCCTTCCCATTTCCTGACCTCGTCTTGTGTGTTTGTCATAAGCTATGTCTGGAATTTCTATTCTTTTTCCCATCGCCGCTTCTTTTATAACTATATTCTTTAAGTAGTCACTTGATCTATCTTTTTTTGAAGAACACAGAATTCTAATAGCGTGAATAAAGAACATAGGCTGATCAACATCGTCATATGGGTAGTTTTTCCTCATCTTATTTAGTGTATTTACTTGCACTGGTGCTTCTAAATTGCCAAATCCAACATCTTCTACAGAAATTACAAGAAGCCTTCTCCAAAGTTTATCTAAGAATATAGGACCTGACGTATAGAGTTCATAAGCTGCTTGAGCTGCTTCTTCAACCATATTTCTTCTAATACACTTTTGAATCATTGAAATTACTGCATCTGCTTCATAATTATTTCTAGTTTTGGTATCTGCCCAAATATTATATACTCCACTCATAATTACTCCTAGTACTGACCTTCTCCAAATTTAAAAGCACCTTCGAGATCATCTCTTTCTCTATCATAATTTTCAAGAATTTTTCCATATCTCTCTCTATAGTCGTTGTCAATTTCAAGCTGATTTACTACCTTAGCACCTTCTTCAAAGAAGTGCTTTGAATCCCTTCCCATCTCCTGACCTCTTCTTGTATGTTTGTCATAGGCAACATCAGGGATTTCTATCTTTTTGCCCATCGCAGCTTCTTTTATTATTATATTTTTTAAATAATCACTTGATCTATCCTTTGTACTTTCACAAAGAACTCTGATAGCGTGAATAAAGAACATCGGCTGATCCCCATCATCATATGGAAATTCCTTTCTCATATCATCAAGAGAATTTATTATGCAAGCCGCTTTTAAATTTCCAAAACCAATATCCTCTACAGAAATAGTTACAAGTCTACTCCATATTTTATCTAAAAATATCGGCCCTGAAACATATAACTCATAAGCTGCTTTACAAGCCTCTTCTGTCTGCGCTCTTCTTATACATTTCTGAAGCACAGATAAAACTAAATCTGCTTCATATCCATTCTTTGTTTTAGTACTTGCCCAAATATTGTACATCTATATTCCTTCCTAACTTGTTCACAATAAACTTTTTGCAAGATCTAAAGCTTTCTTTCCATCAGCTAATGCATAAGTTCTTGCTTCAATTGCAACAACAGGTATTGAAAGCTGTGATTTAATGTTTTCTACAGCAAATATCAGCTGTGGCCCAACTAGACATACATCCCATTTTCCAACTTCATCTTTTATAGCTGCGCTAGCTACAGCTTTTACTTGAATATCTTCATTATTCTCTCTAGCTACTTCTTCCATTTTTTTTACTAGTATAGAACTTGACATTCCTGCATTACAACATAATAAAATTCTCATATTTCCTCCTATTTTAAGCATCTATTTCTGCTGATTCCCTTTTTAGTTCTTCTCTTTCCATCATTTTAAAGAATGGATAGTAGATTATTGACATTAGAATTATCAACGAAAATACAAGTATTACACTTCTATAATCAAGAGTCATGATAAATGCACCTACTCCAGGAGGTAGAAATCCAGGAGGAGCAGCAATTGGCTTGCTTACAAAGTTTAGTGTCATCGAAAAATAAGCTATTACAGTACATATCACTGGCCCAAAGACAAATGGTATAAATAGAAATGGATTTAGTATAACTGGAATTCCAAATATCAGTGGCTCATTTATCCCAAATAAACTTGGAATTATTGCAACTTTTCCTATTGAATTTAGCGACTTCGCCTTAGATTTTAACATCATCAAATTAAGGCCAAGTGTAATGCCTGATCCTGTAACTTGAAGAATGCAGAAAAATAGTCCAAAAGTAAAAATGTGGTTTACAGGAATACCCTGTGAATAATTAGCTACATTCTCTGCTTCGTATGCTATTGCAAAAGATGCCCAAACTGCAGATGTAATAGATGGTCCATGTAATCCAAAAAACCAGAGTATCTGTGTAAAAAATACAACTAGAATAAGTGCCACTAGTGAATCCATTGAAGATATAGCTGGAGCTAATACATTCATAAGTAGCTGTGGAAATGGACTTCCTCCAATCTCTAGAGATAGATTTGCAATAATTACTGCTATTACTACATTTAGAAACAGAGGCACAAGTGATGCAAAACTGTCTTGAACCATAGGAGGTACACTCTTAGGCATTTTGATATACAACTTATATTTATAGCATATGTTGTATACTTCAACTGTAATTAATGCAATTAGAATTGCAGTAAATAGTCCTGTTGCTCCAAGATATGCTGTTGTCATTGTCCCATCTTTTATAATTGCACTGACAATAAAAAATGATACTAGTGCAGTTATTGATGGCTGACTTCCATTTATGTCATATCTATGTGCTAAGTTCTTAGATATAAAATATGTGGCATATATTGCCATTAAATCTGTCGTGAAAGCCGTAGCATATGTCAAAAATCCCAAATATTTCGAAATAAAATCATGTACAGCTCCTGTTGATATTATGTTATTGATTCCAATAAAAATTGTACAAAAAGAACCCACAATGATAATTGGAACTATTGAGATAATTCCGTCTTTAATTGACTGAATATGTTTTTGTTGCTCTAGCTTATTAGCTATTGGAATTAGGTACTTCATTAAAAATTTCTGTATACCCTTCATCTTTTCCCTCCTTTTATTTTATAAAAACAAAAACAGAGAATATTCTCTGTTTTTAATTTTTTATTTCTTCTCAAATAGAGCCTTACACAGCACAGGAAGAATTTGGTCTCTGTGCTGAGCTGTAAAACCAAATGCAATCTTATTGGAATTGACTGCATTTACAATCTCTTCTTCACTTTTTACAACCCCTGGCATTGATAAAGTTTCACACTTGTCCTTTCCAAGTAAAGCAAGTGCCATAGCCAGTGCACCTCCTCCTCCTGTATTGCAAGCTCCTACATAGTAGTCAAAGCTTCCACTCTTTATTGCCATAACAGCATCAAGATCGTTTTTAACTTCAACATGTGAATCCTTTATTGCTCCTTTAATAAAATCAGCAATTTCCTGTTTATCTAGTTGTCCACCTACAACAATTCTCATAGAACCCCCATTTATTTCGTAATTAAATCTAAAAATGATTCACCATTTTGAGCTTTGGAAGCTTTAAAATTATCTAATACAGTTGCAGAAACATCAGAAAGAGATTTCCTTAGCCCTAAATTAACTCCACTTATTTTACTATTATACACTAAAAGTGGAACTCTTTCTCTTGTATGTTTGCTATGACCAATCAGAGGATCATTGCCATGATCTGCCATAACTATAAGCAAGTCCTGATCATTCATTACATCTATAAGTTTACTCAGCCCTCTGTCTGCTTTTTGTAATATATCTACATATTTCTCTACAGACTGAGCATGTCCACTGAGGTCTGTTTCCTGAATATTTGTACATAGAAATCCTCTGTCTAACTTTTTAAATTCATTAAGTGTATGCTCAAAACACTTATTTGTCTCAACACAGGCGATATTTATTCCATGACGATTGTGTACTATGTCCTGAACTTTCCCGATTAGTACTGTCTTAACTCCTACTTCATTTAGCAGATGTGGTGCCTGCCTCTTTTCATCAACGCCATATCCAAGGTGCACACAGTGGTAATCCTTCTCATAGGATTTAGATTCAGCTGAAGCAACTCCGACATATTTATCTAATTTTACCATCTGTGCATTAAATAAATCATCTAAATTATTGCCTCTGCCACCAAAAACTATAACTCTTGCAACATCTACTACTTCTCTTACCTTTTTGCCAATTTCTACTTCTTTCTCAAAGTCCATATAGTCAAGAGGTGCAGTTACATTGTATACCATGCCATAGTCTGTCTCTAAATTATCAGCAACTGTTGCATAGTCATCAACTAATAGGTAACTAAGATGCTCAACT
The DNA here is from genome assembly GCA_023443345.1 of Bacillota bacterium. Lineage (GTDB taxonomy): Bacteria > Bacillota > Clostridia > Peptostreptococcales > Acidaminobacteraceae > JAEZUZ01. The sequence goes on along the minus strand of JAEZUZ010000032.1, from coordinate 11,633 downwards.
TTTATTCTCTCTACTTTGTGTCCGTATTTCTTTAGATGTTCTTCTACTTTATCAATACTCTCAGAAAAAGGCTTTATCAATGGCTTTTTTGGTTTTGTCCCCATTATTTCTTGATGGCCCATAAATGTATCTGCGCCAAAGTGCATAAGCTCAGACGATCCAAAATTCGAATCGGGATTAAACTTCATATTCATACTTTCTTCTGAAAAGCTATTCATAAGTCCCAATTTTTCCAATGTCTCTAACTTTAAATCTGGTCTTTCTCTAAGAATGCTTCCTAAAGTTGAGGCCTTGCTGTCTTGTGGTCTAACTTCATGAGCATCTGCCATAGCCTTCATTCCAAACCCATCAAGAACAATTACAGCTATTCTCTTAAACATTTTTCCCTTCCTAAACTATCGTAAAATCCTTCAATCTTCGGATTTTTTTTAGAGAGTCCACTAACTATACATACATCACTTCTTGTTACAAATATCTGAAACCTAAAAGCCATTATTGCAGTTTGATTGACTTTATTTTCTCCTATAACTTTGAAGTAATAATCTATGTCTGTAGGATTACTTTCTTTAACTTCTTGCACTCTATTATCAATCAGAACATTTTTAACATGTCCTCTTCTATAGTGTCCCCCTCCATAGATGTATGAGTTCCCATCATAGGTATGTGAGACTTCACTCAAATACAAAATACATATATTTTCTGAATCATCGTTTTTTACATGATATGGACAAGTCCCTGTAAAACTATGACCTGGTTCAAGAATATCGGCACCCACTTCTTTTGCATAGCTAATCATAGATAAAGCGTTGCCCGATGGAAGGTCTAACTTTAGAGAATTATATCCATATTTCTGTAAGATTTCTCTAGCCTTAATAATAGAATTATAATTATCATTAACTGAGTAATTTTCATCAAAACTAAATGCAGGAAATGCTGTAAGAGCACTGAGTTCTACATTTTTAAGCTTTTTAAATTCACTTGCAACTCTATCTAATTCATCTAGTTGAAATCCACCAGACTGAGGATCAAATTTAATGCTATCTTTCTCTTGAATTCTAAGCATTATTTTCTGAACTTTTCCAAGTTTAGCAGATATTTCATCTATATCTCTGAGCTTTTCTAAAGAATATACTGTTAAATATTTAACGCCATATTTTAGAATATCTTCTAGATATATTTTAGGAACTTGAACTAGATTTCCAACATTCATAATTGCAATATTGTGCTGCATCATCCTAAGTGCTTCTTTAAAGTCCACACATACCGCTCCAGGATATCCAAGCTCAATCAATTTCTTTGCTAACAGAGGATTTCTACCTATCTGCTTTAGCATAAAAAATAGTTCTATTCCCTCTAGATTTGCCTTTTCAAGTATCTTCTTTGCATTATCTACAAATGTATCTAGATCAATAATATATGTATCTGGAGCAATTTCTAAATTATTATGAGCTTTTATTGCATAATCTATTAAATTTCTATTTCTGCTTATTAGTTTATTTAGAAACATTCTCTATCCTTGTCATTATTTCCTTAAGTACCGAAACTATAGTACCTGATCCAGCTCTCATAGGATTGATTCTAATTGCATAGTCTTCTAATTCTGGATTATTTTTTATAAAAGATCCTGAAAGTCTGTAAAACATCGGGAGTACTTCGTACTTTGACTCTGCACCAACTGGATATGTTGCAACACCATACTCTCTAGCTAATTTCAAGACTTCTCTTGCTATAGGCCTTTTAAATCTAACTATTAAAACTCTGCTCTGAGCATTGACAAGCTGAGTATCTTGAATAAATTCATTTAGCTCTTCTTTTACAATTTCACTTGTTTTAACTAGCTCGTTAAAAGCCACAGCATGAGCAACAGGAACATATACAAACCCTCTTAGAGCCTCTATTGCCTCAAAACCCTGTACCTGCATTCCTCCAGAGTACATTTTGTCCTTTATAGCTTTGATTATATCGCTCTTTCCAACTACACATCCTATTCCTTCTGGACCCAATAGTTTAAAGTTAGAAAAACACGACACATCTGCACCTAGTTCAACTCCTATCTTCTTTACTTTTCCAACTGCATAGTTGTCATCACAGATTATTCTAAAGTTAAGCTCTCTTGCTCTAGAAATCACTTTAGATATATCATAATGATCGTCTTCTTTTTGTCTTGTATGTTGTACAAGAAGGACATCGCTAAATTCTCTAGCTTTCTCTAAAGTAGATAAATCATGAAAATCACACACATATGTATCAATTGCTCTATCAATTAGAGTATCTCTAGTTGTTGTATATATCGGAGAATTATGTATGACTATCTTTCTGATATCTTTACAAAGTATGGATATCGCACTTGCTATTGCATTTGTGCCTGCTCCCCTTACTAGTACAGCATCTTGAGCACCAAATATCCTTGCAAAGGCCTTTTCTGCCTTTGTGGTTGCAGTTGGCTTTTTATTATCTCCGGCTAGTCCTACTTCTGATAGATTTAGAAACTCACTTCCACTAAATTCTTTTCCTATTGAATCTACAATTTTGAATTGTAATTCCATAGCTTCTTCTAGTGTCATGCTTGGCAATAAGTTCGTCTTCATATCTCTCCTAACAATCTATTTGGATTATCAGCAAGTAAAGTATCTACATCTCTATCAGTTAATCCCGCTTCCTTCATCATAGGTATAAATGTCTCAAATAAATATGAGTATCCTATTCCACCATTTTCTTTCATATGGCTCTTCCTTGTAATATCTAAAGATAGTACAACCTTGTGGAGCAGCCCTTCTTCCTTTATCCTCTTTAGAGCTTTAACTCTAAAAGAATCTGGAGCATAGTCATTTTTTCCAATAGTATCAAAAGCAATATTTACCCCATAGCTCAAGGTCTCTAAAATTTGGTCTATATTTTGTGATAGATCCATATGCCCAATTATTACTCTGTCTGGTTCTACTCCTCTTTCAGTTATCATCTTTGCTTGCTCAACAGATAGCGTACCTAGACTTGTATGAGTAGTAAGGATTGCACCTGTCTCTTTCTGAGCAATAATTGCTGCATCAAATACCTTTTGCTCTGCCTGAGTTATCACGCCCTTGCTACTTCCAATCTCACCTATTGCAGTAGCGTTCATATTTCTATACTCATCTATCATAAGATTTGCTAGTTCATCGATGCTCATTGTGTATACATACTCTGGAAAAAAAGGTTCCTTATAAAAACCAGTTGAATAGGGAATTTTAATTCCCGTCTCTTTTTCAACTCTTCTTATGTAGTCTAAATCCCTTCCCATTCCTCTATTAGTGACATCTAGAACTCTTCTAACTCCGTATTCGTAAAGTTTTTTAAATTCTCTTACTGTAATATCAAAGCAATCTAGCCTTGTATCATCAGTATTTTTAACACCTGATAGATCAATAGTTATATGTTCGTGCATAAGTGTATAATTCTTCAATTTCTACCTCACTTCACTGGAATAGAGATAAGTCCTAAAACTAGTAAAAGATTTAGAATTATTCCAAAAATTATACAAGCTACTGGCCCAACTGCTAAATCGACAATTGGCTTCTTAGATTTTTTATTTAGTAGATATGCTCCTATTACAAATAGAGCTCCTATTCCTGAATAACCTGAACTTTGAGCTGCCATTGCTTCAGCTGCAACAATACCACCAACTAGTAAACTAATTTCTAAAACTTTATTTATTGAAGTTCTAACATGCTCTCCCATATCTCTTACGCCAGGGAACTTATCCATTGTCTTTGCAAAAATATTTATCATAAATATTTCTACTAACATCACAAGAGCTCCTAGTAATGCCGCAAATATTGGCTGGCCATTTAGAAACATTCCGATTGCAAAGACAAATGTACATCCTGCAACTCCATAAACTCCTGTTACGATTGCAGTTGTAAATACTAGTGGTATAAATCCTATAGCTCTTGATAATGCGGCAAGACCTGCGTTAAAAAATTCACCATTTTGCGCTAATGCAAGAGAAGCTGGATCTCCTGCAACAATTGTAAGAGATGTTCCAAGTGCAATTAGAGATCCCATGATTGTTAAAATCAACCAGTTCTTCTTTATTCTATTTACATTTTCTGAAAATCCAATTGTCAGATCTTGGTTTGCTGTACTGCTTCCCTTTTGACTTGTTGCAAATATAATCATCATTATCATTCCTGCTAGTATAGATGTACCTTCAGGATTTAGTGTCAATACCTTGTCTGAAAATGTAAAAATTCCATATTTTTTAACTAAAACATAGGCTATAAATGTAACTATACCTGTGATAGCTCCCTTCTTAAATCCATGCTGATTTGCAGTAGCTACTGCAGGGAAAATTGCAAAGGCAACTGTCACATATACAGATACTTTTCCAAGTGAACCAGTAAAGTCATATGGTAGTTTTGAAAATAAATCCACTACAAACTCTAAACCAAATAGTATTCCAAGGCCATAAGCCGCACCAACTACAAGTGAAATTACTGCACCCTTGACATCACTTGGAGCAAAAGAGCCAATAATGTCTGTAGTTAAAAGTAGACAGTGAATCAATATAATGCTTGCTGCAATAGATGTAGGTATACCAAATCCAATAACTAAACCAAAGCTTATTGCAAAGCTCATAGCAGCTAATTCCTTACGATTTATCTGCTTTTGAAAATACTGTCCTACAATCGGTCTAAAACCATCGTTAAAAACTGCAATGCCTCTGTTAGATAGAAGCGAAGCCAGAGCTCCAATTAGAGCAATTACTACATAACGCATAAATACCTCCTAATGTCTTTTTAGCGTTTTTTGCCTTTTTTCTATAAATTTCAGAAGATGTGGCATGACATCATCTCTATGTTGAGATGTAAAACCAAATACTTTTCTTGACTCTCTTACATATTTAGATATTATTTCTTTGGAGGATACCCTTCCTGGCACGGAAATTACTGCACATTTATCTTTTCCAAGTATCTCTATTGCCCTTTCAATTGCATTAGCACCCCCTGTATCACAGGCACCAAAATAGTAGTCTAATTTTTTGTTTTTTATAGCAAGTGCTGCATCATTATCATCCATAAATTCAATAGTTGCTTCTGGAAAAACCTCTCTAATATCATCGACAATCAGATCTCTTTCAGCCTGCAATCCAACAGCAAATCTCATTTTAAGTCCTCCCTATATTGCAATATATTTAATACATGAAGTAACATCAAATCTCTCTCGTCTTTATCTACCTTGTATTCAAATTTATTTAAAATTTTGCACAAAGTCTCTTTTGCATCCTCATAAAGCACATGACCCTTGACCTCATTGAGAACTTCCTGTTCTATTTCTATCTGTTCATTGTCCTTAGCTCTTTGCAGCGACATTGCAAAATGCATTATAAATGCTGTGATCATGTTGAATTCCTGCTCATCAGTTATTTCGCCAAAACTATCTATAGCATGAACTGAAGCATCATAAACACTTTTTCCAATTACTCCTGATTCAAGAAGAATATCTAATCTTTCTACTATTTGGTACTGAAACATCTGGCCTCCACCTAATTTATATTTTTTTATACATTTTGAGTAAAAAAATTTTAATATATGGCTATTCTCTTTGAAAGCCTAACTTCCTTAGCAATCTCTAAAGTTCTCTCTACAGTTACATATCTCTCAAGAACTCTCCTTAAAGAAATGTCATTTTTCTTAATAACAATAACAGCAGACGTAAAGCTTTCTGCCTGATAATTTGGTATTTCAACTATATTGTAATCCTCAATTTTTCTATCTTCGTTAAAATCGTCGATATTCCATACACCTATATCTATATAATTGTTATCTATTGCTTCAAGTGTATTTTCAACATGTAGAGGTATCTTTTTTAAGTTATAAACTTCTTCTAATTTTTTAACTATTTCTGTCTGGTCTGGACTCTTCTCATCATAGGCTACTTTTAGTTTCTTTGAAAAATCCAATTTATTATTAGCTAAAACTAGCACGTGACCTGAAGCTAATGAACCCTCTTTAAAGTCCATAAATAGCTCCAAATCCATACCATTTCTTATTCCTCTTTCTGCTGCATTTTTTGATACAACAGCAAAGTTACATATCTCATTTTCAACCATGCCCATTCTCTTTATGGCCCCACGGCTATAGACAACTGAAAAATTCAGAGATTTAGTCTGTTCATATAGAGCTGTAACTAAACCCTTATGTTTTTTAGTATAAGGAAGCGGTAAAATCCCCTGCAAGTCCTTAGAAATAGAATAACTCTGAAGTTTTTTATAATCTATAAATGATAAAAACGAACCCTTAACTCCCCTTCTTTCAATTGAAATCGACTTATTGCTTATAAGGAAGTTAAAGACTTTTTGCACAGTTCCTCTTGATACTTGATAAATCTGAGCATATTCATCAAGAGGTATTATTCTATCGCCAACTACATATCCTAACAATTCATGTGAAATCTGGCCTAGAATATATCCAAAGTTATTATAAAGCTTGCATTTCATAAGTTTACCTTAATAAAATATTGTATGTTAATTTTACCTTAAATAATTTTAAAATGCAATAATTTAAACTCTAAAATCTCTGGTAAATATAAGGTACTTCTGGTGGATTTACCGAGTTCAATTCCTTAATTTTTAAAAGTGCATTGTTCTGATTTTCAACTGATATTTCAGCTTTTATTTTTACCCACTGCCCATGTGTAAGTTCCTGTGAATTGTTATACTCACACACAAAGCCCTGTAAGATTGTATCTGCAACACAACATGTCATCATAGGCCTTGTTATGACAAATTGGTTCTGGCTTAAACCTTCCTGTTTAAATACCATACCTACAATTTCTGCACTCTCGCCTATATGTGATTTTCCATCTTGTTGCAGCAGATAAAGCAAGTCGGTAAAAGCTTCTGCTTCTCTTTCTTCCTGATTCCTAGGCTCATCATATGGCTTAATCGCAGAGCCTGGAATATGAATTCCATTATTTGCTGTCATAACTTTCTTATTCAACTGAATTGTATCAAATCCTGAAAATATCAGATATGAGGCAAGACCTAAAATTAGGACAACAGAAAATGAATATAGTCTCATCTTCTGGGGTTTCTGTATCTCTACAACAAAGAATAAAAGGATGATTACAAATGCTATTACACTTATCCACTTAAATCTAGGATGCAAGAACTTTTCTAAAGTCTTTGTAGACAACATAAAACCGTAAAATACAAGCACTAGTAAAAGTACTAAACTCCACAATCTCTTCATCTATCCTCCTATTATCCCATAGAGTGTTGCTGTTAGAAAACACACTATTGCAATCAAAAACATAAGTAAAAATACAAATTTTTTCTTAAAGCTAGCAAATAGCATGACCATATTCTTTATGTCAATCATAGGCCCAAATATCAAAAATGCCATTATTGAATGATTGGCAAAGGCAACTCTAAATGTAGATGCAATAAATGCATCAGCCTCTGAACATATCGATAATATAAATGCAAGTGTCATAAGTGCTATAGTAGAAATCACTGGTATACTTGAGAACTCAAGCAGGAAGTCACTATCTACAAAGACTTGAAGAAGTCCAGAAATAACTGCTCCAAAACAAAGCAAAAGTATTATTTCTTGAAACTCATTATTTGCGTGTTTTATTAGACTTATGAATCTATTTTCTCTGTGAGAGTGACACCCACAGTCACAGTCGTGATGGTGATGTTCTTGATCATAGTCATATTCAATAAGTGGATCCTTCTTATACATAAGATCAACAAGTAGCCCAATTCCCACAGCAGATATAAATCCAAGTATTGCCCTTGCAAGCATAAACTCCACCGATACAAATGCAGTATAAGTAGAAAATAGAACTACTGGATTTATTATTGGGGTTGCTAGCATAAATGCAACTGCCATAGATGTTGGAAGCCCCTTCTTCACCAATCTTCTAGCTACTGGAACTATTGCACACTCACACATCGGAAATAGAAGACCTAGACCTCCAGAAATAATAACTCCAAGAAATCTATTTTTTGGAAGAATTTTACTTAGAGTATCCTCTGTTACAAATTGAGCTATTGCCGAGGATATAAGAGAACCAATTAATATAAATGGAAGTGCCTCAAGCACTATACTTACAACAATTAAACTAAATAATTTAAAATTTTCTGGCGAAAAAACACCAATTGCTAAAAATACAAATACTATAGCAATAAACAAAATATTTCTAAATTTACTCATAGTTGACCTATTTTCCTAAATTTTATAGTATATATCTAAGGAGATATCATGAATTTAAATCAAATTGTATCGCGACTCAAAGAAGGCGGATACAGAATGACACAGCAGAGAAAAATGCTGATTGAATTATTATATCACAATAGAAATTCATTTTTATCATGTGAAGAGATAGAAAATTACTTAAAACCTAAAAATAGTTCAATAAACCTATCTACTATATACAGAAATATGTTGGCTTTGGAGAACTATGGAATAGTTTGTAGATATAATGGAGATTCTAATTCCTGCCTCTATAAGCTTTCTTCTCACAGCCACCACCATCACCATATAACATGTATTAAATGTCACAAAACAGAATCCTTCGATTATTGTCCAATTGAAGAGTTCAACAAAATATCGGAAAGAAGTGGTTTTGAATTACTAGACCATTCTATAGAACTAATAGGAATATGTGAAAAATGCAAAAAGCGGGATTAACCGCTTTTTCTTGTTATATAGCAAATTATAAATATGAATGCATTAATGCATACAATACTACTTCCTGTTGGAAAATTATAGATATAACTTAATATTATTCCTATAGTTATAGATATTGTAGATATAAGTGCTGAACTTATAAGAGTATTCTTAAATCCAAGCTTTAACTGCAGTGCAGATATAGATGGAAATATTATAAGAGAAGATATGAGCATCGTCCCTATAATTCTTATACCGATAACTATTGTAAGAGCTGTAAGCATGCTAAGTAAGTAGTTATATTTTTCGATAGGAACTCCAATGACCTTTGCAAATTCCTGATCATATGTAATAGATAGAAGATCTTTGTAGAAAAAGATTATCGAAGCTATTACAACTATAGAAAGTACAACTGTTATATATACATCACTCTGACTTATTAAAAGTATTGATCCAAATAAGTAGCTAAACAAATCTACATTAAAGCCTTGCACTACAGATGTTATAAGTGTACCCAGTGCTACCGAAAAACTCGATACAAGAGCTATTGCTGCATCAGCATGCATTCTTGCCTTCTCACTGAGTTTTAAAATCAAAACTGAAGATAGACTCACAAGTGGAAGGCTTACATATATAGGGGCATATCCTAAAAGAAGAGCAATTGCAACAGATGCAAAACTTACATGAGCTAGACCATCTCCAATCATAGATTGCTTTCTCAGAACTATAAATACTCCAAGAAGTGAGGCACTAAGCCCGATCATAAGCCCTACAATTATTGCCCTTTGCATAAATGTGTGTGTAAACATCTCAAATATCATTGACTACCCCCTGCGGGAATTTTTGATAAAATTCATTTACACTTCCAACAAATGCAACTCTTCTATCTATATACATCATATTTTCAACATACTTAGTTAAGGTATATAAATCATGGCTTACAAGAAGTATCGTCATCTGGTGCCCCTTGTTTAGATGCTTTAACATCTCAAAGAGTTCCTTCCTAGACTGGGGATCTAGTGCACTTGTAGGTTCATCTAAAATGAGCATTTCTGGATCATTTAAAAGTGCTCTAGCTAAGAGAACTCTCTGTTGTTGTCCACCTGATAAGTCTCCAATTCTCTTATCAAGTATGCCTGTTATTCCCAGCTGATGAGCAAGCGCTTTTAACCTCATGTCCTTCTTCTTTCGTGAACCAGTTTTAATTATCTCTCTTACACTGGCTGGAAAAAGAGGATCACTTGATATTACCTTCTGTGGCAAATAACCTACATTTTTATAATTTCTTATTATCTGCCCCTTCACAGGCTTAAGTATGCCTAAAATTGCTTTCATAAGAGTGGTCTTACCACTTCCGTTTGCCCCAATAATGCCAATGAAGTCTCCCTTGGCAATGCTCAGATTAACTCCATCTAGAATTACCTCTTTGCCATAAGAGAGACATACATCGTCTAATTTTAATACTTCAATCATTCAAGACCTTTTTTAAGATTCTCCAAATTGTTCTTCATAATATCTATATAGGTTACTCCCTTTTCTCTATCTTCTTTAGAGATATTGTGAGCCCCGTGAAGTAATAGCATAGGAATTCCTGTCTCATCAGAAATTAACTTAGCTATTTTTGGTTCTATTAACTCTTCATAGTATATAGCTTTTGCACCTGATTCTTCAAGTACTTTCTTTAAATCTACAATATTTTGTGGAGTTGGCTCTGAATCTGGAGCAAATCCCTTATATGGAGATACATGTGTAAGTCCATATCTATTTGCTAGATAACCAAATGCAAAATGTCCACCTGAAACAATTGTCTTAGATTTAAACTTGCTTGTTGCTTCTTTGTACATAGAATCTAACTCATCAAGTTGTGATTGATAAGCCTTAGTATTTTCTTCATATACCTCTTTATTAGAAGGGTCTACTTTAACAAGTGCATTCTTGATATTTTCAACCATTACCTTAGCATTGACTGGATCTGTCCAAATATGAGGGTCTACTCCGCCATGATGATGATGGTGATGACCTTCATGAGAGTGTTCTTCTTCCTTCTTTTGTCCTGGGTTTTCTTTAGCTTCTGCTATTTCTTCATCGCTAGGATTGAACATATTTCCAACAGCCACAGATGTAGCACCATTAGTATCTACATAGAATGGCTCAATACCTGATTCTAATGCACTCTTATAACTTTCATCACTAAATAATACATGAGTGTGTTCTAAGTGTCCTTCATGATCAGAATCATGATCATCCTTATTTGATTTATAACCATGATCATTAAACATTACAAACTTAGGCGCAGCTTCGCTTCCATCTACCTTCTTGTATTGATACCAAACATGTGCGTGATCTCCGTGAGATTCAAAATTAAAACCATCTGCCTGATATTTGGCAACTTCTTTATTGCCATCTTTAGTAATAAATGTAATTGAATCATCGCTTACTTCTACCACTTCATATGGTGTATCAAAATTCTTTAGCATTTTTGCTTTTTCTGTTTGGATGTCTGTGCCCTTTTCAATTGAAGAAAGTTCAAAAAACTTATCTAAAGTGCCATCTTCAAAAAATTTAGTAAGTGTAGTCCAAGATCTAGCAAATTCAGAAAGTTCTCTATTTTCTACATCTTTTTCTGTGATGCCTTCTCCATCATGATGATGATCCCCATGCTCATGATCGTGGTCATGTTCAGCTTCTTTCATCATCTCAACACCTTCACTCACATCTACAATAAGTGGTTTATTTATAGTTCCTGCCTCTACAAGTTTTTCCATCCAAGGTTCCATTGCCTTACCTGTATAAAGGATGATATCTGCTTTTTGCATATTATCTATGTCCTTAGGTGTTGGCTCAAAAGAGTGAGACTCAACTCCTGGTGGCAATAACATTTCTACATCTGCATTGTCCTTAGCTATATTTTTAGCAAAGTCATATGACGGAAAAATAGTAGCTATTATTTTTACTTTTGCAGTTTCTTCAACTTTTCCT
>JAEZUZ010000044.1 GCA_023443345.1 Bacillota bacterium | reverse complement strand
ATACTTTAAAAATATTGATGATCCTGTTTCTAAGGCAAATAATATTTCTAAAAAAATTAGAGAAACACTGGGATTTACTGTAAATATAGGTATTTCTAATTCAAAATTGCTATCTAAAATGGCAGGAGACTTAGATAAACCAAATAAAGTTTTGACTCTATTTGAACATGAAATTGAAGAAAAACTTTGGCCTCTGCCTGTTGAATCACTGTTTCTAGTAGGGAGAAAGACAAAAGTTCATTTAAATGACATGGGAATTAAAACTATATATGATTTAGCACATACACCTAGAAATATACTCTATATGAATTTAAAATCATTTGGTCACCAACTTCATGACTACGCAAATGGCATTGATAAATCTATTATAAAAAATAAGGAACCTGATGATACAAAAAGTGTAGGTAACTCACTTACAATAGATCACGATATATTAGATATTCAAGAGATAAATCAATACCTGTTAGATTTATGTGAAAAAGTATCTAAGAGAATAAGAAAAATTAATGCAAAGGCTAGGACAATATGTGTACATTATAAAAATATCAACTTTGAAACATTTGAAAAACAAAAAAGTATTGATCTAGCAACTCATTCAACAGATACCATATATAAAATATCTAAGGAGTTAATAAAATCAATACATAAAAATGAGCCAATTAGAGCTATTGGAGTTAGATTACAAAATTTAATTTTTGATAGTACAAGTAATTCTAAAAAAATAGAAGGGCTCGATAAAGCTATCGATGCCCTTAGAAATAAATTTGGCGAAGATATAATTATTAGAGCAAATATGCTAAATGCCAACCTTTCAAAAGTTGAAGAGTCTTCAGATGATAAACTTACTATATCTTCTAATCTCTAGACCTTCTCAAAAAAACCTTCGATAAAGATTTCTTCATCAAAGAACTCTATGTCATCAACTTTTTCTCCTGTAGTCATAAAATACACAGGAACATTTAGACTGTCTTTTACAGAAAATATAAATCCACCCTTACTTGTTCCATCTAACTTTGTCAAAATTATTCCATCGATCTGAGCATATTCTTTAAATAATTTAGCTTGAGATAGAGCATTTTGACCAGTTGTGCTATCTAAAACTAGAAGAGTACAGACTTCATTTTCACTATACTCTCTTGATATTATTCTTTTTATTTTTTCTAATTCCTTCATTAAGTTTACTTTATTATGTAGCCTTCCAGCTGTATCACATATTAAAATGTCTGTATTTCTAGTCTTTGCTGCAGCTATAGAATCATATATTACACTTGCTGGATCACTTCCTTCAGATTGAGCAATGCAATCAACACCGACTCTTTGAGCCCATACTTTTAATTGATCAATTGCTGCTGCTCTAAAAGTATCTGCTGCTGCTAATAAAACATTCTTATTTTCTCTTACATATAGATTTGACAATTTACCAATAGATGTTGTCTTACCAGCACCATTTACACCAATAATTAGGAATACTTTTGGAGGATTATTAATTAAATCTCTTTTTTCAATTTTTAGTTGATCTCCCATAACTTCTTTTAGAGCTTCTCTTACTTGCTCAGGCTCATTCAATCTTAAATCTCTCACCCTATCCTTTAGAAGCTCAATTATCTTTATAGAACTTTCCATTCCTACATCACTTATAATTAAAAGCTCTTCAAGTTCGTCATAGAAATCATCATCTAATTTGTCATAATAGCCAAACATTTTATCCATTTGATACGTAAAATTTTCTCTTGTTTTACTGAGTGTCTGACTAAATTTTTCTTTTATTTTTGAAAACATTATTCCTCCTCTAGAGATAGCGATACAATTTTACTTATTCCTTTTTCTTCCATAGAAACCCCATACATAGCTCCTGCAAATTCCATAGTAGCTTTTCTATGAGTTATAAGTATAAATTGGCTTTCCTTTGAAAACTTTTCTAAAAATGTACCAAATCTAAAGATATTTACATCATCAAGCGCAGCCTCAATTTCATCCAATATATAAAAAGGAGCTGGCTTACTCTTAAGTACAGCAAACAGAAGAGCTATTGCAGTAAGAGCCTTCTCTCCACCTGAAAGAAGATTTAAATATGCAGGTTTTTTCCCTGGCGGAGATGCCATTATATTTATATCGCTCTCAAGTATATTATCTGGGTCTTCCAAGGTTAAAGTACCACTTCCACCTCTAAAAAGTTCCTTAAATATATCCTGAAAATATCTCTGAGTATTTTCAAAAGTCTCAAGAAAATCACTTTCCATCTTCTGTTGAAGTTTGTTTATTGTCCTAACCAAATCTTTCTTGCTATTTAAAACGTCCTCTCTCTGATTTTTAAAAAATTCAAACTCCTCCTTGAGCTGATTGTATTCTTCTGGAGCGTTTGGGTTTACATTGCCTATGAGCCTTCTTCTTTTAAGCAGTGAAGCCAAATCTTCTTCAACTTCAAGAAGATTAAGTTCACTAGCTGCAAATAAGCTCAGCTGATATCTATCCCATAGCATCTCTTTTATATTTTCTATTTTCTGTTCAAATTGTGCTTTTTGAATTTCTTTTTCTGAGATTGATCTAGTCAGTTTATTTTGCTGAGATTGTAAATTTAGAATTTCATCTTCCTGAGTTTTGCTTTCATCTAAAAATTTCTTTTGAGAATCCCTTTTTGAATTGATAAATTCATTTGTAGAATCTATTTTAGACGAGATCTCTTCAACTTCTTTACTTAGTTCATCAATGCTCTTATTTAAATTTTCCTTATTTTGAGATATTTCTTCTAATTGAGAATTCTTAATAGAAATGTCTTCTTTTTTTGCTTTTATATCATTTTCTAAGTTTAATATTGCTTCCTTTTCAAATTCTAGTTTTGTATTTAACTCTACAGCCTTTAAATTAAGCTCGTTATATAATTCAAGCTCTTGTGTTATATCTACATCTTCTAGATCATCACTATCTTCTAATGATAAAAGTTCTTCATTTTTTATTGATATCAAGTTTCTGATTTCATGAATATTTATTTCAATAGACTCTATCAGTGATTTATACTTTAAAATATCTTCTTCGAGATTTAATTTATATTCATTGTATAATTTTTTCTTATCTAAAGTAGTTTGTTCTTGCATTTCAACAGAAGATAATTCCTGTTTAAATAGAGATATCTTCTCATTTATTTCTACAACTTTAGATTGAGAAATACTCGTAAGTTCTTGAGACTTCTCTAACT
>JAEZUZ010000077.1 GCA_023443345.1 Bacillota bacterium | reverse complement strand
ATAAAACAGAGCTTGAAAAAGAAGATGAGGCACTTGAGTTAAGTGAAGTACCTAAACCTAAAGTCATTAAAAAATACTTGGATGAATATATCATCGGACAGGATTATGCTAAAAAAGTCCTGTCCGTTGCTGTATATAACCATTACAAGAGAATACTTAATGAATTTAGCAATAATAAAAAGGCAAATGAAAAGGTAAAAATACAAAAGAGTAATGTATTATTAATTGGACCAACTGGATCTGGAAAGACGCTTTTAGCTCAGACACTTGCTGAGTTGTTAAATGTACCATTTGCAATGGCAGATGCAACAAGTTTAACTGAGGCAGGATATGTGGGAGAAGATGTTGAGAATGTGCTTTTAAAGTTACTAATTCAGACAGATTTCGATGTAGCTAAAGCTGAGACAGGAATTATATATATTGATGAAATAGACAAAATAACAAGAAAAAGTGAAAATAGATCTACTACTAGAGATGTTGGCGGAGAAGGAGTTCAACAGGCTCTCTTGAAGCTAATAGAGGGAACTGTAGCAAATGTTCCGGCTCAAGGTGGAAGAAAACATCCAAATCAGGAATTTATAAGGATTGATACCACAAATATCCTATTTATTTTAGGAGGGAGTTTTGAGGGTATTGAAAATATAATAAAGAGAAGAATTATAAAGAAAACACTTGGCTTTAATGCCAAAATAGATCAAAATACTGATGATAGAAATTCAGAACTTCTATCACAAGTTGACAGTAGAGATTTGGTTAGTTATGGTATGATACCTGAATTTGTAGGTAGAATTCCTGTAATTGCAACTTTAGAAAATTTAAATCTTGAAGCACTTACAAAAATACTAACTGAACCAAAAAATGCATTAATAAAACAGTATCAAGAATTGCTTAAATTAGACAATATAGAATTAATATTTAACAAGGAAGCTATTCAAGAAATAGCAAAACATGCATTAAGTAAAAAAATGGGTGCAAGGGGACTTAGAAGTATTTTAGAAAAAGTAATGCTTGATATAATGTTTGAATATCCTTCAAAGAAAAACAGAAAAACATGTACAATAACTAAAAATAGAATTAAGAAGATATTTGACAATCAAGAATTAGTTGGATAGGAGGCAGATTTGGAAGAAAAAAAAGTTTTAAAGTTACCTTTAATTCCAATAAGAGGAAGAGTCCTATTTCCTGAAGCAACATTACAATTAGATGTTCAAAGGAGCAAGTCTGTAGCAGCACTAGAGCATTCTGTTACAAATAATTTAGATGTCTTTTTTGTAGCACAGAAAGATATAGATATTGAAAATCCTAAGCAAGAAGACATTTATGATCTAGGAGTTGTTGGCAGAGTAAAACAAATATTAAAGTTGCCAAATGATGGCCTTAGAATACATGTAGATGGTCTATATAAGGCTAGAATTTTAGAATATTTTGATAGTGAGGACTATATTTCTGTAAAAGTAATAGAAGAGAAAGATTTGCCTGGGGATATCAAGACTGAAAAAGCACATGCACTACATGTAAAAAAGAAGTTTTTTGACTATGGTATAGAAGAATCAGATATAACTAGAGAAGCTGTTTTTAAATCAAGCTATTTAGATAATCCAAGGGAAATACTTGGAACTATTCTTTCAGATCTACCTGTCAAAATAGATATCAAACAGACTATTTTAGAGATGAATGATTTGACTCAAGCACTTATAAAATTGGGCGAGTTGATATTACTTCAGACAGAAATATCTAATTTAGAAAAACAAATCAAAACTAAATTAAATGAAAATGTCTACAGCAGTCAAAAAGAGTATTATCTTCGTGAACAAATGAAAATTATAAGAGATGAGCTTGGAGATACTCAGGATATAGAGGACCAAATAGATGGATATAGGGCTAAACTAAATAAGCTCAAGTTAAAGAAAGATATTCATGAAAAAGTAAGCAAACAAATAGATAGACTTTTATACTTGAATGAATCTTCTCCTGAAGCAGGTGTAATAAGAAATTATGTTGAAACTATTTTAGATCTTCCTTGGAAAAAACAGACTAAGGAGAGAATAGATCTAAATAGAGCAAGAAAAATTTTAGATAAAGACCACTTTGGCCTTAGTGAAGTAAAAGAGAGAATTATTGAATATTTAGCTATTCAAAAGTTAAAAAACAACACAAAAGGACCAATAATATGTCTAGTGGGACCTCCAGGGGTAGGAAAGACTTCTATTGCTAGAAGTATTGCAGAGAGTTTAAATAGGAAATTTGTAAGGATGAGTCTTGGTGGTGTCTCAGATGAATCAGAGATAAGAGGACATAGGAGAACCTACATTGGTTCAATACCTGGAAGAATCATAAATTCTCTAAAAGAGATACAAAGTAAAAACCCTCTATTTCTACTTGATGAAATAGATAAGTTAAGTAGTGAATTTAGGGGAGATCCAGCAAGTGCATTATTAGAAGTCTTAGATCCTGAACAAAATAAGACTTTTACTGATAGATATTTAGAGCTGCCTTTTGACTTGAGCAAAGTTATGTTTATAACAACAGCTAATACTACAGCAACAATTCCACGACCTCTTCTTGATAGAATGGAAATAATAGAAGTAAGCGGATATACTCTATTAGAAAAAATGCAGATTGCAAAGAAACACTTAATCCCTAAACAAATGAGGGAAAATGCAGTAGAAGGCAATTTTAAAGTTGACTTTACAGATGGTGCTGTAGAGAAGATAATTGATGAATATACAAGAGAATCTGGTGTTAGAAATTTAGAGAGAACTATTGCAAAGATACTTAGAAAAGTAGTAGCTGAACTTATGGAAACAAACAAGAAAAAGTCTATGAAAATAACAGCTAGTAAAGTAACTAAGTATCTAGGTCATGAAAAATATACAACTGATAGATCTGATAAAGAGGACAAAGTTGGAGTAGTTACAGGCCTAGCTTGGACAAGTGTAGGTGGAGATACTCTACAAATTGAAGTAAATATAATGAAAGGAAATGGGAAATTATCTCTTACTGGACAGTTAGGCGATGTTATGAAAGAGTCTGCACAGGCAGGGCTTAGCTACATCAGAAGCATTGCTGATAAACTAAATATAGAAGATAATTTTTTCAAAGAAAATGACATTCACATACATGTTCCTCAGGGATCAATTCCAAAAGATGGTCCTTCAGCTGGAATTACAATGGCAACTGCAATGGTATCTGCTATAACAGGTAAAAAAGTAAAAGCAAATGTTGCTATGACTGGAGAAATAACACTAAGAGGTAGGGTGCTTCCAATAGGTGGTCTAAGGGAAAAGGTGCTAGCTGCCAAGAGATATGGAATAGATACAGTTATATATCCTAAGGAAAATGTAGGTCTATATTCAGAAATACCTAATGAGATTAAAAATGGTATAAAACCTGTACCTGTAACATCTATGGAAGATGTACTAAAAGTGGCACTTAGAAAATGAACTTTGTAGATGTTTCATTTATAGGCTCGGCTGTGAGGAGTTCTCAATATCCAGAAAAATTTATGCCAGAAGTTGCTTTTTGTGGAAGAAGTAATGTTGGCAAAAGTTCACTATTAAATATGCTGGTAAATAGAAAAAATATTGCAAGAACTTCTCAAAAGCCAGGGAAAACCAGACTTATAAATTTCTTTGAAGTAAAGAATGAATTTAGATTTGTAGATTTGCCAGGCTATGGATATGCTCAAGTATCTAAGGCCGAAAAAGAAAAATGGCACAAGATCATTGAGGAATATCTTTCAACAAGAGAGATGCTAATGAGTATATATCTATTACTTGATATAAGAAGAAATCTAAATTCTGATGATTTAAAGATGATAAATTACATCAAATCTCTCAACTATCCTTTAAAGCTGATACTTACAAAGGCAGATAAACTTTCAAACAATCAAAGGGCAAAGTCAATTAGTGATATCAAAAAGAGTATTGAGACTGACAAAGTTCAGATTTTTTTGACATCTTCTGCAAAAAGATTTGGCAGAGATGACATTATAAATGACATATATATTGATATTCAAAGATGCACAGAAGAGTAATTTTTACAACCACAGCCTATACAATTAAAGATGGTAAAGTTCTCTTTTTAAAAAGAAAGGACAATTCATCAAAGCAAGATAGAGGTCTTTATCTTGGATTAGGTGGAAAGTTTAAATTAAAAGAGACTAAGCAAGAATGTTTTATCAGAGAGTATATTGAAGAAAGTGGACTTACTCCTATAAAATATAGGGAAATAGGAGAAATATACTATCCAAACTTTACAGTTGATAGTGACATATACATGTATCTCTACCTAGTTGAAGATTATAGCGGAGAGTTATCGAAAACTACTGAGGGAGAACATGAGTGGGTAGATATAAAGGATATCTATGGTTTAACTGTTTGGGAAGGGGACAAGCTTTTTTTTAAATATCTTACAGAAAACAGGAAGCATTTTTATTCAATTATGTGGTATAGGAATTCAAGAATAATAGATAGTTTTATAATTGAAGGAGATATAATGGTAAAAATAAATATAAAAAAATTAGGGACAATAAAGTTAGAATTATATCCTGATAAAGCCCCAGAGACAGTTGCCAATTTTTTAAAGCTTGCAAAGGAAGGATTCTATAATGGCCTTATCTTCCACAGAGTTATAAAGGGATTTATGATACAAGGTGGATGTCCAGATGGAACAGGAATGGGTGGCCCAGGATATACAATAAAAGGTGAGTTTACACAAAACGGATTTAAGAATGATCTAAAGCATGAAAGAGGTGTTATATCTATGGCTAGAACTATGGATCCAAATTCAGCAGGAAGCCAGTTTTTCATAATGCATAAGGACTCACCACATTTAGATGGAAGCTATGCTTCTTTTGGAAGAGTGGTAGATGGAATTGAGGTAGTTGATAAGATAGCAAACTCAAAAACAGACTTTAGAGATAGGCCTTTGGAGGATGTAGTAATAGATTCTATAGAAGTTGAATAAATATTTTACACAAAAACTTTGAAAATATAGAAAAATAATGTTATAATCTTAAAAGTGAAAAGAGGTGGATTATGAAACAGAACTTACACCCAGAATATAAAGAAATCGAAGTGGTTTGTGCTTGTGGTAATAAATTCAAGACTAGATCAACTAAAGACGAAATAAGGGTAGAAATTTGTTCAGAGTGTCACCCCTTCTATACTGGTCAACAAAAGGTCAGAGAACGTGGTGGACGAGCTGAAAAGTTCAAAAAGAAATATGGACTATAAAAGGATTAGGGCTTGCTCTAGTCCTTTTTACTAACTAGGAGTAAAAATGGCAAAGTTATATTTCAGATATGGTGCTATGAATTCAGGTAAGTCTACAGCACTTATACAAGTTGCTCATAACTATGAAGAAAGAGGAATGAAAGTTTTTCTAATGAAACCCTCAATAGATACAAAGGCAGATAATTGTGTCATAAGTAGACTTGGTGTCAAGAGAGAAATCGATTTAGCGATAACTGACAAAATGAATGTATTTGAAGAAATAGAGAGAGAAAATAATAAAAATAAAATAGACTGTGTACTGGTTGATGAAGTCCAGTTTTTGAATACTAATCATATAGATCAGTTATTAGATATCGTTATCGATTTAAATATTCCTGTTATATGTTACGGTCTTCGTGCGGATTTTCAAAAAAAAGGTTTTGAAGGAAGTATAAGACTTATGACATTAGCACATACAATTGAAGAATTAAAGACTATCTGCAGGTGTGGATCAAAGGCAATATTTAATGCAAGAAAACTAAATGGTAAATATGTCTTTGAAGGCGCACAAGTAGCTATCGATGAAAAGGACAACGTAACTTATGAATCACTCTGTGCTAAGTGCTATCATAAGTATTATAAAGAAAGTAGGAAAAGTTGAAGTCAGTAGGAGGACAGGCATTAATAGAAGGCGTTCTTATGAGAAGTGGCTCTAGATATGCTTTTTCAGTGAGAGAGCCAAATGGGAATATATATTCAGAATTTCATACTCAGAAATTTCCTGAAAAAGGTATATGGACTAAGCCATTCTTTAGAGGACTTTATGCTCTGTATGATGCTATGAACATGGGGATTACAACTCTAAATAAATCTGCTGAAATTGCTACAGGTCAAGATTCAAAATCAGTTCTAGAGAAGAAATTTGGGGAAAAGGGAACAAAGATAGCAAAGTTTTTAAGTATAGCTAGTTCATTAGTTTTGGCTATATTGTTCTTTACATTTTTACCTTCATTAATTACATCTTTTTTAGTTAAATATATATCTAATAAATTTCTTCTTGGCCTTACAGAAGGCATTGTAAAATTTTCGATATTTATACTCTATCTCATTTCGATAAGGCAGATACCAGACATAAAAAGGGTATTCATGTATCATGGTGCTGAACATAAGGCAGTATTTAATTATGAGTCTGGATTAGATCTAACGCCAGAAAATGCACAGACATTTTCTAGATTTCATCCTAGATGTGGTACCTCATTTGTATTTTTAGTTTTAGCTATAAGTATAATTCTATACTCATTCTTATCATGGCAGAGCCTACTTATTAGGGTTATAACTAAAATAATATTCTTGCCATTTATATTTGCAATTGGATATGAAGTGCTCAGATATAGCGCAGGTACATGTAATCCTATAATTAAATTTTTAACTAAACCCGGACTATATATGCAAAGACTTACAACTTGTGAGCCTGAATTAGATCAATTAGAAGTTGCAATTCAAGCTCTTAAACTTGCAATAGGTAGTGATGAAGTTCATTGATTTTAGAAGAGAATTCCACAGATATTCTCAAAATAAGCTTTGGGAAATATTTGAAGAATACTTTAAGAAGGATAGGGCAGAGCTACTTCTAGATTTTTCAATAGATCATGATCAAGAAGATGATTTGAGAAAGATAATAAAAAGTTCAGAGAAAGAGCCACTTGCCTATATATTTAATAGAAAGACATTTTTTAAAAGAGATTTCTATGTAGATAGAAATGTATTAATACCTAGAGAAGAGACAGAAGGATTAGTTCAAAGGGCATTAAAGTTAAACCCTAAAAAAATACTTGATATGTGCACAGGCTCAGGTGCTATTGCTATAACTCTAAGCTTAGAGCTAAATAGAGAGGTTGATGCAGTTGATATAAGTAGAGGTGCTATAGAAGTTGCTACTAAAAACAGAGATAAACTAGGCGCCAAAGTTAATTTTATAGAGTCGGATCTATTTACAAATGTAGAAAAAAAATATGATTTAATTATAAGTAATCCCCCATATATAAAAGAAGAAGATTATATGGAATTACAGGAAATTCATTGTGAACCAAAAATTGCACTATTAGCAGAAGAAGATGGGATATATTTTTATAGAAAAATAATAAGTCAAGCAGACAAATATTTAGAAAAATACGGATATCTCCTCTTTGAAATAGGTTATGATCAAAGAGAAAAATTGATAGAACTAGCTAATAGATACAACTATCAAGTTATATATGTAGAAAAGGATCTTTCATCTTACGATAGATATGTACTACTAAAGAGGTTATTATGAGTCAAAATTTAGAAGAGATCAAAAAGAAATATTTTAAACTTAATGAAAAAGTTGCTGATCCAGAGGTTATTGCCGATACACAAACATGGCAAAAACTTATGAAGGAGCAGGCAGAAATAGCGCCTATTGCAGAAAAATACATTCAACTTGAAAAGGTTGAAGAAGAAATTAAAGATGCAAAGGAATTAATTGAGCTTGAAACAGATGAAGCTATGAAGGAACTTGCTCAATTAGAAATAGAGGAATTAAAATCAAAAAAAGAAGAGCTTTCTGAAGAATTAAAGATATTACTTCTTCCTAAGGACCCAAATGATGGCAAGAATGTCATCGTAGAAATTAGAGCGGGTGCTGGTGGAGATGAGGCTGCACTTTTTGCTTCAGAGCTCATGAGAATGTATTTAAAATATGCAGAAAGAAACAAGTGGAAGACACAGATTATAGAGTTGTCTGAAACAAATATAGGCGGAATCAAAGAAGTATCATTTCAAGTAAGTGGCAAGGATGTCTACTCAAAAATGAAATATGAATCTGGAACCCATAGAGTTCAGAGGGTGCCTCAGACTGAGTCAGGCGGAAGAATACATACATCTACAGCAACAGTTGCAGTTCTACCTGAAGCAGATGAAGTAGATATACAAATACATGCAAATGACTTAAAGATAGATGTATTTAGGTCTTCAGGTAATGGAGGTCAGTCAGTTAATACAACAGATTCTGCTGTAAGGGTTACTCACTTACCAACTGGACTTGTTGTAACTTGCCAAGATGGAAAGAGCCAACTTATGAATAAAGAACAGGCTTTAAGAGTTTTAAGAGCAAGATTATATGAGCAGAAGATAGCTGAACAAAATAAAAAGATAGCAGATCAGAGAAAGCTTCAAGTTGGCACTGGAGATAGATCTCAAAAGATCAGAACATACAACTTTCCACAGGGAAGAATTACAGACCATAGAATTAACAAGAGCGTATACCAAATGGAGAGTTTTCTAATGGGAGAAATTGAAGAGATGGTTGAAGCTCTAATTATTGAAGATCAGACACAGCAACTCCAGGAGCTAAATTATCAATGATAACCTTAAATTTATCAACTAGTGAAGAAGACTTAAGAAAAGCAGCAGAACTATTAGATAGAGGAGAAGTAGTTGTATTTCCAACAGAGACGGTTTATGGAATAGGTGCTAGGGCAGATAGTATTGAGGCAATAGAGAAGATTTTTATTGCTAAAAACAGACCACAGGACAATCCTCTGATTGTCCACATCTCTAGGCTTGAAGATCTTTATCTAGTTGTAGATAATGTCAATCAGACAGAGAAAAAGCTTATAGATGCATTTTGGCCTGGCCCCCTTACAATTATATTTAAAAAGAGAGATGAAATTCCAAATGTTGTAAGTGCAAACTTAAGTACTGTTGGTGTGAGAATGCCAAGTAATGAAGTTGCAAATAAAATACTTAGCTATGCTTCATTTGCCGTTGCAGCGCCTTCAGCAAATATAAGTGGAGAGCCTTCGGCAACAAGAAGTGAACACTTAAAGAAGCTTGATGGCAAAGTATCTGCAATAGTTCACTCCACCGAAAGTGAAATAGGTTTAGAGTCTACAGTTGTAAAAGTTGATAAAGGTGAAATAGTAATTCTTAGGCCGGGCAAAATTTCTAAAGAGGATATCGAAAGAGCGGTGGATCTCCCTGTTAGATTGTATAAAAAAGAAGAGACAAATTTATCTCCTGGACTTAGATATAAACATTATTCTCCAAAGACCAAGGTTGTGCTTTTTAGGGCAGAAGATGAAGATATAATAAGGTCTAGTATTCTTAATAGGAAATGTGCATTTGTCCTTTCAAAAGAATTAGAAGATTTTCACTCAGATAATATTTACTACTTAACTAAAAATAACGACATAGATGAGGCAATGCATAACTACTATGACATATTATATAAAATAGATAATTCCAATTATGATATAATATACATCAGAGAATTTGAAGAAAATTCAAAGTCTGCAGCACTCAGAGATAGGATGAATAGAAGTGCTGCTGGGCAACTGATAGATCTGGAGGATTTATGAAAATAGCCATAGGAAGTGATCATGGTGGATATGAACTTAAGTCATATTTAATTGATGAACTTACTAAACTTGGCTTTGAGTGCTGTAACTTAGGTACAGACTCAGAAAAAAGTGTTGACTATCCTGATTTTGCAAAATTAGTTGCAGAAAAAGTGTTAGAAGATAACATTTTGGGAATAGTTATATGTGGGACTGGTATAGGTATCAGTATTGCTGCAAATAAATACAGAGGAATCAGATGTGCTCTTTGTACAGACGAGTACATGGCCTCAATGGCAAGAAAACACAATGATGCAAATATGTTAGCTCTTGGAGCGAGAGTTTTAGGCAAAGATCTTGCACTTTCAATAACAAAGGCTTTCCTAAAGGAAGACTTTGAAGGTGGAAGACACAAAATAAGAGTTGATAAGATAGGAGTTATAAATGGGTAAAGTTCATACAATTGATCATCCTCTAGTTCAACACAAGTTAACTATACTTAGAGATAAGCATACAGGATCTAAGGAGTTTAGAGAGTTGACAAACGAGATTTCTACTTTAATTGCATACGAGGCTCTAAGAGACTTAGAACTTGTAGATGTAGAGATTGAATCACCTCTTGGTAAAGTTAATGCAAAGAAACTTTCTGGTAGAAAACTTGCAATAGTTCCAATACTTAGAGCTGGTATTGGAATGGTAGATGGATTTTTAAATCTAGTTCCTGCAGCAAAGGTAGGCCACGTGGGGCTATATAGAGATCCTAGCACACACAAGCCAGTTGAGTATTATTGCAAACTTCCTACAGATTTAAAGGAAAGAGATATATTTGTAGTAGATCCAATGCTTGCAACAGGTGGTTCTGCAATAGAGGCAGTGAGCTTTGTAAAGAAACAGGGTGCAGAGAAAATTAGATTTGCCTGCATTGTTACTTGTCCAGAGGGCGTTGAAGCTCTACAGAAGGCTCACCCAGACGTAGATATATTTACTGCTTCAATAGATAATGGTCTAAATGAAAATTTATATATAGAACCAGGTCTTGGAGATGCAGGAGATCGCTTATTTGGAACCAAATAATAACTTTAGATTTTTAAAGGCACTATCATTGGTAGCTCAATTAGGGCTATCAATGGCAATTCCTATAATTCTATGTCTATTTATAGGGAAGTGGTTAGATTCACTAATTAATACTTCGCCCATACTTATGATCATATTTATATTAATAGGGGTGGCTTCGGCTTTTAGAAATCTATATATTTTAATAAATAGGGTAATCAAATGATTGAAGGGCTCAAAATTCTTAAGAGAATCAGATGGATTATTGTCACTCTTTATCTGTTTTTTTCAATTAGTGGCATACTATTTTATTCTAAGAAATTACCTTGGGTTATTGGTCTTACACTTTCGTTAATTGTAAGTATTCTGCTTTTTATTCAACTTTCAAAAAGTGTTGAAAATATAATGTATATGCCCAAGACAAAAGCTCAGAGATACTTTGTATCCAGGTATATGTTTAGATTTATTATATACCTTATTTTAGTTGTAGCTTCAATTAGATCGGAAAATTTAGATACGATTGCCGTATTTTTCGGACTTATGATAATAAAATTTTCAATTCAAATAGATTCGATAATTTCAAGGAAAGAAAGGTAGGTATTTTAAGTGCAAAGCCAAGGCTTCGGACCTACAATCTACGCCGAGGATTTGTTTGGAATTAAAGGATTTACTCTCACTGAAACTATAGTAAATATGTGGGCAATTATGATTTTAATTCTAATAGTTGCCTTCATAAGTACAAGAAAACTCAGAGTATTTAATCCAAGTAGATTTCAAATAATTCTAGAGACGATATATAGCTCTTTGGAGAATATGGTTATTTCTACTATGGGAGAGAAAAATAAGAAATTTATTCCATATATAGGAAGTTTATTCGTATTTCTTCTTATAGCAAATATTGTAGGATTGGTTGGCATCAGGCCACCAACAGCAGATTTCCATGTTACATTTCCGCTTGCCATGTTGACTTTTCTGTTAATACAAGCTAATA
>JAEZUZ010000007.1 GCA_023443345.1 Bacillota bacterium | reverse complement strand
TTCAAAGAAATCTAATACCTATAACTATAGATGAAAATATCAATACAACACAAAAAGCTACTGCATCTTTTCTGGCATATTTTAGAGGATTTAACTTTGTCCTACCATTGCCTCCTCTATAGCATCTTGCTTCCATTGCATTAGCTAATTCGTCCGCTCTATGAAATGAAGATATAAAAAGTGGTATAAGTATTGGTATCATATTCTTTAATCTCTTTAATAGATTGCCATTTTCAAAATCTGCCCCTCTTGCCTGCTGAGCCTTCATTATCTTCTGAGTTTCCTCTATTAAAGTTGGAATAAATCTAAGAGCAATACTCATCATCATAGCTATTTCGTGAGATGGAAACCCTATCTTACTCAATGGACTTAATATAGATTCCATAGCATCTGTCAACTTAATAGGTGTTGTAGTTAGAGTTAAAAGAGAAGATCCTATAACTAAAAGTGACAATCTAAGAATCAAAAATATAGAATACTTTATTCCTTCTTGAGTTATTCTTATAAATCTATACTGAAAAATTACATTGCCTGGTGTAAAAAATATATTCAATACAATTGCAAATATAGCTATAAATAGAAGAGGTTTTAGCCCCTTAATTATAAATTTTAAAGGTACTTTTGATATTACAATTATTGTATAAATAAATAAATATGCTATAAGAAAACCTAAGAACGAATTAATAAAGAAGATAAGGAATATGAATATAAAAGTACATATAAACTTTGTCCTTGGATCTAATTTATGAATTATTGAATTTGTAGGATAGTACTGACCAACTGTAATATCTCTAAGCATCCCTACTCCTTAAAATTCTAAGTAATTGATTAAAGATATCTTGATCTTTATAATCAACACTATATCCTCTTTTATCTAATTCAACAAGCAAATCCATCTTCTGTGGAATATCAAGAGAAACTTTTAATAAGTCCTCTTTCTTTGAAAATATATCAAATTTATCTCCATACATATAGATTTTTAATGCTTCAAGAACTAGTACATCATCACATAGTTCAAATATATCATCCATACTATGAGATACCATTATTATCTGCATTTTATTTTTTAAATTTATAAGTAGTTTTATTAGATCACTAGAAGCCTTTGGATCAAGACCTGCTGTTGGTTCATCAAGTATCAAAATCTTAGGTTTCATAGCTATAACTCCTGCTATTGCAACCTTTCTCTTCTGACCCCCACTCAATTCAAATGGAGACTTATTGCTAAATTCTTCAAAATCTAGATCCATTAGAGACATAACTTCTTTTACAATCATGTCTATTTCTTCTTCAGTTTTACCTTGATTCTTAGGTCCATAGGATATATCTTTATATACACTCTCTTCAAATAGTTGGTATTCAGGATATTGGAAGACCAATCCTACTTCTTTTCTAAGACCTATTTTAGATTTCTTATCTAGATTGTAATCTTTACCATTGACCTTTATATAACCCTCTGTAGGCTTAATCAATCCATTGATAAGTTGAACTAAAGTAGATTTTCCACTTCCTGTATGTCCTATTATCCCAAGAGATCTCTCTGTCTCTAGTGTAAAAGTAATATTTTTTAAAGCATAGGTAGGGTTTGGCATATCTTTATTATATATATAACTTACATTGCTAAATTCTATAGACATAGTTCCTCCAATAAGTTATTTATGCCAAGACTTTCTTTAAAATTATAACCACATTTATTCAGTTTTTTTATTATTTCAATTGTAAGTGGCATCTCAAAACCTAAAAGTTCAAGAACTTCTTCATCTTTTAAAATATCTTCAGATTTAAAAAATCTTATGATTTGTCCTCTATCAAATACTATCGTATATTTACTGTGGAGAACTTCTTCTAAGTTATGAGTTATATGAATAATGGTAAATCCATTTTCATTGAGCATTTTCATAACTTCTAAAATATCCCTTTTGCCCTTTGGATCTAACATAGAAGTTGATTCATCAAATATTATTACATCGGGTGTAAGTGCCAAAATTCCTGCAATTGCAATTCTCTGTTTTTGACCACCACTTAGATGAAAAGGAGATTTATCTCTATATTCAAACATACCTACAGATTTAAGAGCTCTATCAACCCTCTCTCTTATCTGGGATGTCTCTATTCCTATATTTTCTGGACCAAATGCTACATCTTCCTCGATAATTGTCGCAACCATCTGGTTGTCTGGATTTTGAAATACCATTCCAACTTTTTGTCTTATTTTAAATAAATCTTCTTGATTAGAAGTTTTTAATCCTTGAAATTCTACAGTTCCAGAAGTTGGAATTAGAAGTCCATTGAGCAGTTTAGCAAATGTCGATTTTCCACTTCCATTTCTGCCAACAACTGTTATATACTGTGATTTTTCAATTTCTATATTTATATTTTTTATTATATTTGACGTTTTATCGTATGAAAAACACAAATCTCTACACTTTATCATTCTTTTTCCTAAATAATAAAAAAGGGACAACTGTCCCTTTTATACTAATTGAATGTTTGCCATAGGAGCATTATCTCCTAATCTATTTTCAAGTCTATAAATTCTTGTATATCCACCATTTCTCTCTTGATACTTTGGTGCAATTTCTTCAAATAGTTTGTAGACAGCTTCTTTATTTTGAAGATAGCTCATCGCTTGACGTCTGGCATGAAGATCTCCTCTTTTGCCAAGTGTTATCATGCGCTCTACAGGCTTTCTTATTTCTTTAGCTTTTGCAAGTGTAGTCACTACAGAACCATTTAATAAAACATCTGCTGTTAAGTTCTTAAACATAGCAACTCTGTGTGAAGACTCCTTGCCCAATTTACGATACATTGCCATAGAAATTCCTTTCTACTCCTGTTCTGATTTTAAAGTAAGGGAATATTCTTTTAGTTTTTCTTTAATTTCATCTAAAGAAACTTTCCCTAGATTCTTAACCTTAAGTAATTCAGATTCGCTACTTGAAACTAGCTGATCAACAGTATTAATTCCTGCTCTCTTAAGACAATTTCTACTTCTCATTGAGAAATCTAATTCCTCGATTGTAAGATTTAATGCCTCAGAAGTGCTTTCACTTGTAGTGGTAACTAATACTGAGTTGTGATTAACTTTATCAGAAAGATCTATAAATAACTGTAGTAGATCTGTCATAACCTTAGCTGCTACACCAATAGCATCTTCAGGTCTAATGCTACCATTTGTGAATACTTCAAGTATTAATTTATCATAGTTACTTGAATCTCCAACTCTAGTAGGTTCAACTCTAAAATTACACTTCTTAATAGGTGTAAATATTGAATCTACAGCAATTTTACCTAGAATATCGTCTAAAGTTTTCTTATTTTCATCTGCTGAAATATATCCTCTGCCTCTTACTAATAGCATTTCTAAATAGAAGTGCTTATTTTGAGTCAAAGTAGCTATATGTAGATCTGGGTTGATTATTTCAACATCGCTATCACATATGATATCTCCTGCTGTAATAATTCCCTCTTTATTCTTTTCAATTCTAAGCACTTTTTCTTGCTCTTGACCATGAATAGTTGCAACAAGTTCTTTAATATTTAGAATTATATCTACTAAATCTTCCTTAACTCCTTCAATGGTTGACATCTCATGAAGTGCATCATTTATCCTAATCCACTTTACTGCACAACCAGGCAGAGATGAAAGCATAATTCGACGAAGTGCATTGCCTAAAGTTAATCCATATCCCCTCTCTAGAGGTTCTACAGATATCTCAAGCATATTATTTTCTTCATCGTAATTGCTAAATTTTATTTCAGGTCTTTCAATTTCAATCATGAGTCCTCCCGTCTCGTATTATACGCGACGTCTCTTAGGTGGACGACAACCGTTATGAGGAATTGGTGTAACATCAACAATGCTATAAATAGCCAATCCTGATGATTCTAAAGCACGAATAGCAGCTTCTCTTCCTGCTCCAGGCCCTTTAACATATACCTCAACTGATTTTAGTCCATGTTCCATTGCTGCTTTAGCTGCTACTTCAGTACACATTTGTGCTGCAAATGGTGTTGACTTTCTTGAACCTTTAAATCCAAGTGAACCAGCAGAACTCCAAGCAAGAGCATTGCCTTGTAAATCTGTTAAAGTTACGATTGTGTTGTTAAATGTTGATTGAATATGTGCTTGACCTTTAAGAACATTTTTACGTTCTCTACGTCTTCTTCTTACGGCTGTTTTGCCGCTTGTTTTCATACTTCTTTTAGCCATGAACAACTCCTATTTCTTCTTCATACTAAGGCGTTTTGGTCCTTTTCTTGTACGTGCATTTGTTCTTGTATTTTGACCACGTACAGGTAGATTACGTCTATGACGGATACCTCTTAGACATCCAATTTCTTGTAATCTCTTAATATTCATAGCCTTTTCACGACGTAAATCACCTTCTACTTGATATTCCTCTTCGATAATCTTTCTAAGATCATTTACTTCGTTTTCTGTTAAATCTTTTACTCTTGTATTAAAATCAATTCCTGATTGATTTAAAATTTTCTGAGAGGTTGGTCTGCCTATTCCATAAATATATGTAAGTCCGATTTCTACACGTTTCTCACGAGGCAAATCCACACCAGCAATACGTGCCATAGTTCCTCCTCTTATCCTTGTCTTTGCTTATGCTTAGGGTTTTGGCATATAACCATAACACGCCCTTTGCGCTTAATTACTTTGCATTTCTCACAAATAGGTTTTACAGATGGTCTAACTTTCATAATACCTATCCTTTCCCTCTCCATGTAATTCGACCCTTAGTCAAGTCATATAGAGATATCTCAACGGTGACCGGATCTCCCGGCATGATTCTTATATAATTCATTCTCATTTTACCCGAAAGATGTGCCATTATACTATGGCCATTTTCAAGTTCAACAATAAATTTGGCATTTGGTAAAGCATCTATAACTTTGCCTTTAACTTCTATGGAATCCTTTGCCAAAATTCCTCCTATTCCCCTGATGATAACATTTCTAATTCTTTACGAATCATGGCATTTGTTAACTTGTCGCCTTGTGAAAGTTTTCTCTGAACAAACTTACTTATCATATTTGTCTTCATTAAATGTTTAACTTTTTTCTTCTTTGCTTGTTCGACTTTGCGAAGTTTACCGTCAACTAGAAGAACATGTTTATCATCTAAAACTTCATAAATAATAAATGACTTTTTTGCGTCTCTTCCAGCTTTGCTTATAACTACTTGGCCTATACTCAGGCCTTCTGTACTATCCATGATAATTTACCTCAAATTGATTTGTTAAAATTTCCGGTTCTTCCTTAGTTATTAAAACAGTATTCTCATAATGTGATGATATCGAACCATCTATAGTCTTAACTGTCCAATTATCATCTAATATTCTTACTCTATGAGTACCAAGAGTTACCATTGGCTCTATAGCTAATGTCATACCTGCTTTTAAACGTGGACCAAATCCAGCTCTGCCATAGTTTGGAATAGCTGGATCTTCGTGAAGGGAACTTCCAACTCCATGTCCTGTAAAATCTCTAATAATCCCATAATTAAATGGTCTTAGATATTCTTCAATGGCATGACCGATATCGCTTATTCTGAATCCCTCTCTACAAAACTCTAAGGCCTTATAGAACGATTCTTTTGTCCTATCAACTAACTCTTGAACTTGAGCTGTTGAAGATCCAACAATATAGGTTCTTGCAGCATCACTATGAAAACCATCTTTATATACTCCCATATCGATACTTACTACGTCACCATTTTTTATTATGGTATTCTTTGATGGAATGCCATGAATAACTACATCATTTATAGATATACAAGTATTTGCTGGATAACCAGAATACCCTAGAAATGAAGATTTAGCATTATGAGATTGAATTACTTTTGATGCTAGCATGTCAAGCTCATATGTGGTGATACCCTCTTTTAAAGCTTCTCTTAGCTTTGAGTGTACTTCACTGAGTATCTTGCCACTTTCTCTCATTCTTTGAATCTCTTGTGGAGATTTAATTAATATCATACTGCACCATTTAATACTTCTATTATTTTTGAAGTTACTTCATCAACTGAACAATTAGCTTCAACTATACGTACTATTCCCATATCTTTATAGTAATCAAGGACTGGTTCAGTCTGACTTCTATAGACATTTAGACGATTTATAAAAGTTTCTTCAGTGTCGTCATCTCTTTGATAAAGTTCTCCAGAACATACATCGCACTTTCCTTCGACCTTTGGCCTATTAAAGTGGATGTGATAACTAGCTTGACAGTTCTTGCAAAGTCTTCTTCCAGTTACTCTTTTTAATAATTCACTTTCATCAACTTCTAATGCAATAACTGCATCAATTTTTAGATTTTTCTTTTGTAACATTTCATCAAGTGCTTTTGCTTGAGGAATTGAACGAGGAAATCCATCTAAAAGGAAATTTTCTTCTATTGCGGTCTCAACAAGGCTTACAGTAAGAGAATCAGGTACTAATTCTCCCTTGTCTATATACTCCTTAGCCTTTTTACCAAGTTCGGTCTGATTTTTAATATGATATCTGAATATATCGCCTGTGGCAATATGTTTTAAATTATATTTTTCAGTTAAAATCTGAGCTTGTGTACCCTTGCCTGCACTTGGAGGACCAAATAATATAATATTCATTATTTCAAAAACCCTTTATAATTACGCATCATCAACTGTGCTTCAATCTGTCTAACAGTTTCTATTGCAACACCTACTACGATTAGAAGAGATGTTCCACCAAATCTTATCTGTAGATCGCTATTTGCCAAAATAATATTTGGTAAAGTAGCTATTATTGCAAGAAACACAGCACCAACAATAGTTAATTTATTTAATGAATTCATTAGATAATCACTAGTTGGCTTCCCAGGGCGTATTCCAGGAATAAATCCACCGTTCTTTTTCATGTTTTGACTTATCTCTACCGGATTAAATGTAACCGATGTATAAAAATAGGTAAAGAAAATTATCATCAATGCATAAATGACATTGTAGAGGAGAGATGTCGATGAAAAACTCTCTGATACCCAACGGTAGAAACCTGAGTTAGGGAAGAAACTTGCAATTGTCTGTGGAATAACAAGTATACTTATGGCAAAAATTATAGGAATAACACCTGTCTGATTTACCTTAAGTGGGATATGTTGAGATTGTCCACCATACATTTTTCTTCCTACTACTCTTTTAGAATATTGCACATTTATCTTTCTCTGACCTTCAGTTATAAATATAATTCCAACAATAACTAAAAGTGCAACAATTAAGAATAGTGCAAGACTAACTATACCAACTCTTCCTGTCTTAAGTCCTAAGAACATATGGTAAGAGCTTGCTGGAATTCTAGCAACGATACCTGCAAAAATAAATAATGAGATACCATTTCCTATTCCCTTTTCTGTAATCTTATCGCCAAGATAAATCAGAAAAGCAGTACCAGCGGTAAGTGCTAGTGTAGCTATTAATCTAGATCCAATTCCGTCATTTAAGAAAAATGGTCTAAATAATGTTGAAGAAAAGGTAAAAGATTGTAACACCGCTAATACGACAGCTAGGTAGCGGGTATATAATGAAATCTTTTTCCTTCCTGCCTCGCCTTCTTTGGCAAGTTCTTCCAATGCAGGAATGACCATCTGTAGGAGATTTAAGATGATCGAAGCTGTAATATATGGGCTAATACCAAGTGCTAGAATTGTAAAGTTGGTGAAAGCACCCCCACTTATCAAGTTAAATATACCGATAAGTCCGTCATTGCTCATTCTTGCAGCTAATAATGATCTATCAACACCAGGTACAGGTATATTAGCACCTAGTCTGAAAACAATAAGCATGATTAAAGTAAAGATAATTCTATTTCTGATATCTGTTACTTTCCATCCCCTTTTTAAAGTTTCTAGCATTAGATCACCTCACAAGTTCCGCCAGCTTGCTCAATTTTTTCTTTAGCTGAAGCACTAAATAAATCAGCCTTAACGCTTAGTGGCTTGTTTAGTTCACCCTTTCCTAAAACTTTAACCTTTTTATCTAAATGGTGGATTAATCTATTCTCTTTTAATAATTCTTTAGTGATTTCATTTGAATCTAGTTTTGCTAGTTGCTCAATATTAACTATTTGTACTTCTGTTGCAAATCTAGCATTATTAAATCCACGCTTTGGAAGTCTGCGATACATAGGTGTCTGTCCACCTTCAAATCCAAGACGAACACCGCCACCTGTACGGCTATTTTGACCATTCATACCGCGAGCTCCAGTTTTTCCCCATCCACTTGCTTGACCACGTCCAACACGTTTTCTGTTTTTATTTGATCCAGCATTAGGACTTAATTGATGTAATTTCATCGCGGCCTCCTATTTAACTTCCTCAACCTTAACTAGATGAGAGCATTTAAATACCATACCACGAATTGTAGGATGATCTGGTCTCTCAACTGTGTGGCCGATTTTTCTAAGTCCAAGAGCTTTAATGTTTTTCTTAGCCTATGGATTAGCTCCTATGAGGCGCTTTGTCTGTGTAATTAATAACTTACTCATGAGCAGGCTCTCTTCCTAAAAGTTGATCTATTGATACATTTCTTAACTTAGATACACTCTCAAGAGTAACAAGTTTATCTAATCCAGCAATTGTTGCATCAACCATTACCTTAGGATTGTTGCTTCCTAGTGACTTAGCTCTAACATCCTGAATACCAGCTAATTCTAAAACTGCACGAACAGGACCTCCTGCAAGTACTCCAGTACCCTTAGGAGCTGGCATTAGTCTTACTTTGCCTGAACCAGACTTACCCATGATTTCATGAGGGATTGTTGTTCCTCTAAGTGTAACATGTATTAGATTCTTCTTTGCATCAGCAATTGCCTTGCGAATAGCTCCAGGAACTTCTAAAGCCTTTCCTGTACCTACTCCAACGTGACCATTGCGATCTCCAACTACTGCTACTGCACTAAAGCGGAAATTACGTCCACCCTTGACAACTTTAGTGACTCGATTGATATGTATAATATTTTCTTCTAAATTGCTTAACTTAGAAGCATCGATAACTTTTCTCATCATGTCCCCCTAAAATTTCAATCCGGCTTCGCGTGCACCTTCAGCTAATTCCTTAACTTTACCGTGATAAATATATCCACTTCTGTCAAATACAACTTCTTTAATATCTTTATCTAAAGCACGCTTTGCAATCTCTGCTCCAATGTGACGAGCTGCTGTTTTATCTTTCTTGCTTTCTAATCCTTCAGAAATTGACTTCTCAAGGGTAGATGCACTAACAAGTGTATTTCCTGTTTCATCGTCAATGATTTGTGCAATAATATTCTTATTGCTCTTATAAACGCATAGACGTGGTCTTGTCTGAGTGCCAGAAAGGTGAGCTCTTACACGGTTACGGCGTTTCTGACGAGACTTGTTTCTTTCAAACTTCTTAACCATAGCATTTCCTTTCTAACTACTTACCTGTCTTTCCTTCTTTACGACGAACTTGTTCACCTGCATATCTAATACCTTTACCCTTATATGGCTCAGGCTTGCGTAGAGAACGAATCTTAGCAGCATAACTTCCTACTAATTGTTTGTCACTACCCTTTACAATAATTTCGGTAGCAGAAGGAGTCTCAACAGTTATACCTTCAGGATCTTCCATAATTACTGGATGAGAAAATCCTAAGTTTAATGTTAATTTATTTCCTTGTTTAGCAGCACGATAACCAACTCCGTGTACCTCTAGCTTCTTTTCATAACCTTGAGAAACACCAATTATCATGTTATTTATTAAAGTTCTGTATAGACCATGTAATGCTCTATTCTTTTGAATATCATTAGGTCTTTTAACTAAAATCTCACTTTCATTAACTTCAACTGTAATAGGAGATTTTACAAAAAGAGAACTTTGACCATTTTTTCCTTTTACTGATACAACATTGCCATCTACTTTGACTTCAACGTCTTTTACTAGAGCAATGGGTTTATTTCCAATTCTCGACATTTTTCTCCCCTTACCAAATATAACAGATAACTTCTCCACCAACTCCTAAACTGCGAGCTTGACGGTCAGTCATCAATCCCTTTGATGTTGATATTAATGCTACTCCAAGTCCCCCTAAAACACGTGGTAGTTCTTCGTGCTTAGAATACATACGTAGACCTGGTTTTGAAACTCTCTTTAATCCTTTGATAACTCTTTCGTTATCTCTTGAATATTTTAATTCTATATCTAAAATTCCCTGCTTATTATCTTCGATTACTTCAAAGTTTGCTATAAAGCCTTCTTTAAGCATGATCTCAGCAATAGCCTTTTTCATGTTGGAAGAAGGAACTTTAACACGAGCATGTCTTTCTTTGTTTGCATTTCGAATACGTGTAAGCATATCTGCAATAGGATCTGTTACCATAGGAACCTCCTTACCAACTTGATTTCTTAACGCCCGGAATTTCGCCCTTATAAGCTAATTCACGGAAGCAAATTCTACAGATGCCATATTTACGAAGGACACCATGAGGTCTTCCACATAGATTGCAACGTGTGTATGCTCTGGTAGAATACTTAGGTTTTCTTGACTGTTTTACTTTTAAAGATGTTTTTGCCAAGTTGTCCTCCTTATTTACTAAATGGCATACCGATAAGCTTCAATAGCTCTCGTGCCTCTTCATCAGTCTTAGCTGTTGTTACTATTGTTATATCAAAGCCTCTTACTGCATCCACATCATCATATTTGATTTCTGGGAATATTAATTGCTCTTTTACACCAATAGTATAGTTTCCTCTACCATCGAATGAGTTAGGGTTAACACCTCTAAAGTCACGAACACGTGGTAAAGCTATAGTAATAAATCTATCTAAAAATTCATACATTCTACTATCTCTTAGAGTAACTTTTAGACCAACACTCATACCTTCTCTTAACTTGAAGTTAGAAATTGATTTCTTAGCCTTAGTTACGATTGGCTGTTGACCTGTAATCTTTCTAAGTTCTTCTATAGCATTGCTTAAGACTTTAGCATTATCTTTAGCTTCGCCAGCACCCATGTTTATAACTATCTTCTCAATCTTTGGAATTTGCATAGGAGATGAGTAGTTAAATGTTTCCATTAGCTTTGGCGCAATTTGTTCTTTATATACAGTTTTTAATCTAGCCATTTTATCTCCTAATCTATTGCCTTACCACTTGCACGAGAAATACGAACTTTCTCACCATTATCAAGAATTTGATAACCTAAACGAACGCCTTTTTTCTCTTGCTTGTCATAGTACATAACATTTGAGACATGAAGTGGTGCTTCTTTTTGAATTCTTCCACCTGTATTGTTACGTGGATTTGGTTTCTGATGTTTTGTAACTATGTTAACGCCTTGAACAATAACTCTGTTTTTCTTAGGAATAGTTGCAATAACTTCTCCTGTCTTACCTTTGTCATTGCCAGCGATAACTATAACTGTATCACCTTTTCTTATCTTCATATTGCCTCCTATAGAACCTCTGGTGCTAAAGAAAGAATCTTTAAGTAAGATTTGCTACGTAATTCACGAGCAACTGGACCAAAGATACGTGTTCCTACAGGATTCTTATCTTCTTTGATAATTACTGCTGCGTTGTCATCAAATGATAATTTAATACCATCTTTTCTCTGTAATCCTTGTTTACTTCTAACAATTACAGCTTTGACAACATCACCTTTTTTTACAACACCACCTGGTGAAGCTTTTTTAACAGAGCAAACAACAATATCACTTATGTTTGCATATCTTCTTTTAGAGCCACCAAGCACACGTATAACAAGGAGTTCACGAGCACCTGAATTGTCCGCTACATTTAAGCGTGTTTCTTGTTGTATCATT
The DNA here is from genome assembly GCA_023443345.1 of Bacillota bacterium. Classification (GTDB taxonomy): domain Bacteria; phylum Bacillota; class Clostridia; order Peptostreptococcales; family Acidaminobacteraceae; genus JAEZUZ01. Next base: position 15,090 of record JAEZUZ010000007.1, on the reverse strand, counting down.
GCTCCTCCTACTTAACTTTCTCAACTATTTCTACAAGTCTCCAGCGTTTGTTCTTGCTAAGAGGTCTTGTTTCCATAATGCGTACCTTATCACCGATATCACATACGTTTTCTTCATCATGTACATGATATTTCTTAGATTGATTTACCTTTTTATTATAAAGGGGGTGATTGATGTAACGCTCTACCTTAACAACACAGGTCTTGTCCATAGCATTTGAAACAACAATTCCTGTACGTACTTTACGATTATTTCTTTGCATGCCTTACCTCCCCCTATGCTAATGCTTTCTTTTCTTGCATTATAGTTTTAATTCTAGCCACTTCTCTACGTACTGTCTTAATACGTGAAGAATTTTCTAATTGACCTGTTGCTAATTGAAAACGAAGGTTAAACAATTCAGCTTTTAGATCGCTTAGACGTGCATTAAGTTCTTCTTGGGTCATTGAACGCAATTCATTAGCCTTCATTGCTTACTTCTCCCTTCTTAACAACAAACTGACACTTAACAGGTAACTTCATAGCAGCAAGTCTCATAGCTTCTCTTGCCTTTTCTTCACCTACACCTGCTAATTCAAACATTACTCTTCCTGGCTTAACTACAGCAGCATGGTAATCTGGAGCCCCCTTACCAGCACCCATACGAGTTTCTGCTGGCTTAGCTGAAACTGGCTTATGAGGGAATATCTTAATCCATACTTTACCACCACGGCGAATATTACGATTGATTGCAATACGAGCAGCTTCAATTTGGTTTGCTGTAATCCAAGCAGGTTCTAATGCTACAAGACCATATTGTCCATAATTAACTTCATTTCCTCTTGTAGCTACACCTTTCATACGTCCTCTATGAACACGACGACGTTTTTCTCTTTTAGGCTGTAACATATTGCCTCCTATTGTTGATCATGGGAAGTGTTTTTTCTCTTTCCCTGACCTTTGAATCTTCTCTTTTTATTAGTTGGAGCTTTCTTTTGTTTAGCTTCTTTTCTAATAAGGTGTCTTCCTTCGCCTGGAGCTCTAAGAATTTCTCCCTTGTAAAGCCATACCTTTACTCCAATTTTTCCATAAGTTGTATCTGCTTCTGCAAAACCGTAGTCAATGTCTGCTCTAAGTGTACTTAGAGGTACATTTCCTTCTGAGTATCCTTCAGTTCTTGCCATATCTGCACCATTTAGACGACCAGCAACTTGAACTTTGCATCCTTCAATATTTGGAAGCTTCATTGTTCTTGTTATCGCTTGCTTCATAGCACGTCTAAATGCAACACGTCTTTCTATTGACTGAGCTACACTCTCAGCAAGTAATTTAGCATCAGCATCTGGATTTGGAACTTCAGAAACATCTACTTTTACTGTCTTTCCAGTAATCTTTGAAATGTGATTTCTAATAGCCTTAACTGTAGCTCCATCTTTACCGACAATCATACCTGGTTTTGCTGTAAATAGATGAACTTTTACATCATTAGCACCAACTCTATCGATATAGATGCGAGATATTCCTGCACTATAATAATCTTTATTAATGAAATCACGAATCTTGCGATCTTCTACAATCAAAGAAGCAAAATTTTTCTTATCTGCATACCATTTAGAATCCCAGTCTTTAATGATACCTACACGTAATCCATGTGGGTTTACTTTTTGACCCATTATGCCTCCTTACCTGATTCGCTTAGCACTACACCAATGTGTGATGTACGGTGCACGAAAGGATTTGCTCTACCCTTTGAACCTGCTTTCCAGCGTCTCATCAAAGGACCTTGATGAGCATATACTTCCTTAATCACAAGATTCTCAGCTTGTAAATCGTTGTTATGTTCAGCATTAGCTACTGCTGAGTTAAGAACTTTTAGTAAAATTCTACCAGCTTTTCTATTAGAAAATCTCAGTATAGCTCTAGCTTGAACAACACTCTTTCCTCTTACAATGTCGCAAACAGGTTTTGCCTTAATAGGAGAAATTCTTTCATATTTTGAAATTGCTTTAACTTCCATCTGTCCTCCTATTTCTTAGATGTCTTTGCACTTCCAGCATGACCTCTAAAGTTTCTGGTAGGTGCAAACTCTCCTAGTTTATGTCCGATCATATCTTCAACAATGTATATTGGAACATGTTTTTTGCCATCATGAACAGCAATTGTATGTCCAACCATCTCTGGATATATAGTAGAAGATCTTGACCAAGTTTTAATTACTGACTTCTTATTAGATTCATTCATCTCTTTAACAACTTTAAGAAGCTTTGGATGAATAAATGGTTGTTTTTTTGATGAACGGCTCATAATTATCCCTTTCTCTTTCTATCATGACGAGAACGTACGATAAATTTATTAGAAGCTTTCTTCTTATTTCTCGTCTTCTTACCCAAGGTCTTTTTACCCCATGGAGACATAGGAGATGGTCTACCAATAGGAGCACGTCCTTCACCACCACCGTGAGGGTGATCATTAGGGTTCATAACAGAACCTCTTACTGTAGGTCTGATTCCCATGTGACGTTTTCTACCAGCTTTACCTAGGTTAACATTTTCATGATCAATGTTACCTACTTGTCCAATAGTAGCTCTACACTCAAGTCTTACCATTCTAACTTCACCAGAAGGTAATCTCAATTGAGCATATTTGCCTTCTTTAGCCATTAGTCTAGCTTCTGCTCCTGCAGAACGAACCATTTGTCCACCTTTTCCTGCCTTAAGCTCAATATTGTGAACTGCTGTACCAACAGGAATATTCTTAAGTGGCAATGTGTTTCCAACCTTAATATCTGATTGAGGTCCAGAAATTACAACATCACCAACTTTTAGTCCTTGAGGAGCAATTATATATCTTTTTTCTCCATCTGCATAAACTAAAAGTGCAATATAACTTGTTCTATTTGGATCATACTCAATAGCTGAAACTTTAGCTGGTATATCGTCCTTATCGTTTCTTTTGAAATCGATTATTCTATATTTTCTTTTTACTTGTCCGCCCTTATGACGTACAGTTATTTTTCCTTGGTTGTTTCTTCCAGCACTGTACTTAAGTGTCTCAACAAGGGACTTCTCCGGCTGTTTCTTTGTTACCTCAGAAAAATCTGGAAGGGCTGCCTGTCTAAGACTTGGCGTAGTTGGTCTAAATGTTTTTATAGGCATTCTTTCCTCCTAGAGATTATCAAAGAATTCAATTTCTTTGCTTTCAGGGCTCAAAGTTACAATAGCCTTTTTCCACTGTGAAGTGTATCCTGTGAACTTACCTTGTCTCTTTGGTTTACCCTTTACATTCATAGTATTTACTTTAGTTACTTTTACATCAAAAATTTCTTCAACTGCATCTTTGATTACATGTTTATTTGCACGTGCATCAACTTTAAATGTATATTTACGTTCAGCACTTAAATTCATTGTATTTTCAGTGATTACAGGTGCAAGGATTATATCGTATGCTGTTTTCATTAAATATACACCTTTCCAACTGTCTCAAGAGCTTCTTTTGTAATAATAACTCTATCACTATTCATAATTGAATAAGTATTTATAGTATTTGGCTTAACTAAATTTAACTTTGGTAAGTTTCTACATGCTCTTTCTAATTTGAAGTTTCCAATTTCACTTACAACTAAAGTCTTAGCAGGAGAATTTGTATCTTTCATAATTTGAACAAATTCCTTAGTCTTACCATCTTTTAGTTCTAATTTATCAACAACATATAGCTCGTTGTTTTTAACTTTATCACTTAAAGCACTCTTTAACGCTAGCCTTCTCACTTTCTTAGGTAGAATGTAAGAAAAATCTCTTGGCTTCTTAGCAAATACAACTCCACCACCTTTGTAATGAGGAGCTCTTATACTACCTTGTCTTGCTCTACCAGTTCCTTTTTGTCTAAAAGGCTTACGTCCACCGCCACGAACCTCTGCTCTAGTCTTAGCACTGAATGTGCCTTGTCTTTGGTTAGCTAAATAATTAACTACAGCTTCATGAATGACATCATAGCGAGGTTCGATTCCGAAAATTTCTTCATTTAGTTCAACTTGACCAACTTCTTTACCATGTTGATCATATAGATTTACTGATAACATTATCGCCCCTCCTACTTACTCTTTACCGCAGGCTTAACAGTTACAAATCCCATTTTTGGTCCTGGAACTGCACCCTTGATTAAAAGTAGATTTCTTTGAACATCAACTCTTACTACTTCAAGATTTTGAATAGTAACTCTTTCGTGTCCTAAGTGACCAGCTAATTTCTGACCCTTTGCTACACGAGAAGGTGTTGAAGATGCACCTAATGAACCAGAACTTCTGTGATACTTAGAACCGTGTGTTTCAGGACCTCTTGAATAGTTGTGTCTCTTGATTCCACCTGCTGTTCCCTTACCTTTTGAAGTTCCAACTACATCTACTACTTGACCTTCTTTGAAGATGTCTGCCTTGATTTCTTGACCTAAGCTGTATGAATTAACATCATCTACTTTAAACTCAGCAACATACTTCTTTGGTGTGGTCTGTGCCTTAGCAAAATGACCTTTTTCCGGCTTGTTCGCTTTCTTTTCTTTCTTTTCTGCGAAAGCTAGCTGAAGAGCATTATATCCATCATGTTCTTCGCTTTTGATTTGTGTTATAACTGCAGGGCCAGCTTCTATAACAGTAACTGGTATCTGAAGACCATCTTCAGTATAAACCTGAGTCATACCAACTTTTCTTCCTAGAATTCCTAGCATTTTTCCTCCTAAAATTACAGCGGATTGTTACCAATCGTACTAAAATTAAGATTAGCGTTTAATCTCAATCTCTACACCAGCAGGTAAGTCTAAGTTCTTAAAAGATTCGATTACTTGCTTTGTAGGATTTATAATCTCTATCAATCTCTTGTGAGTCCTAATTTCGAATTGCTCACGTGACTTCTTGTATTTGTGAACAGGTCTGATAATTGTAATCACTTCCTTCTTTGTTGGAAGCGGAATTGGACCTACCACCTTAATACCTTCAGTAAGAATGGCTGTTTCCACAATTTTCTTAGCTGTTTGATCTAAGCTCTTGTGATCAAATGACTTAAGACGAATTCTTAATTTGTGTTGCATATTTCCTCCATTTATTGCACACCGCAACTGGTGTGTCTATAGTATTTACCCATTTCTCTTTAAGAGGTGCTCCATGTAAAATTGTCCCGGAAGTAGGTAACCTTTACATATCTACACACAGGTACTTATGTAGTTTAACTTATAAATATTGTTATGTCAAGCATTTTATTAAAATTTCAGAAAATTATTTTATTAATTTTCCCTCATATATTTCTCTAAATTTTGCCACATTTTTGTTTGTATAAATTTTACCGTCTTCATCAACCGCTTTTACAACTATGGCTCTATATTGAGTTAAATCTTCACCTAGTTCCTTAATTGTATTTTTAAGCGGAAAATACAGGTCTTCTCCCTTTTTAAAAGTTTTTTCAATATAAAAAGATTTATCTCCATCCTTTATAAAGTCCATATACTTTGGAAAGTTATTTTTTCCCCAAGCACATATTCCTATAGTAATTTCATTATAGTCTTTGTCAACTTTTGCTTTTATTACATCTGGGAATCTATCTTTAAAGGCATCACTTTGTGAATATAGCTCTAAGCTTTCTATTGAATACTGCTCTTCTTCTAATTTAGAATTTAATTCAGAAACACTTTTGTCAAATTCTTCTTCATTAAACTTACTCGTAAAAGTTGTATCCTTAATCTGAGAATTTATAGATTCAAAAAATTCTTCTTCATCTATATATTTTTGATAATAGTCTACTATGTATTTTGCATATGGATTTCTATACTCTTCTCCATTTGTGCCCTTTGCATCTTCTACAATTCCATAGATATATTTAATGCCAAAATTACCTCCAAAAATTTTTATAGGACTTTCTGGCTTGTATTCCTGATTAGGTAATACATCAATATTATTGGCGTTTATTTGAGCTACTTCGTTATCTGCAATATAAACAGGAAGCTTATTTTGATCAAATGCAAGTATATAAAAAGTAATATCTCTTAAGTAGACATCGCTATCATTTTTTATACTAAAGTGAATGTTTCCGTTGTCATAACTTAAATTTTCTATTTTTATATTTCCTTTATGTGATAGCTTTTCTATTTCTTCTACTGCAAATGGCTTATTTTTGTCATTATTATTGCTACATGATGTAAAAATAAAAATAGATAATAAAATTAAAATCAAAAATTTTTTCATAGTTATTCCTCTAATAAAAAAGGTGGCATATAGCCACCCTTATATTTAATTACTCTATAATCTTAGTAACTGAACCAGCTCCAACTGTTCTACCACCTTCACGAATTGAGAACTTTAGTCCTTCTTCGATAGCGATTGGGTAGATTAGTTCGATTTCCATTTCGATGTTATCTCCTGGAACGCACATTTCTTGTCCATTAGGGAATTGAATTGTACCTGTAACGTCAGTTGTTCTGAAGAAGAATTGAGGACGATATCCTGGTAGGAATGGTGTATGACGTCCACCTTCTTCTTTTTTAAGAACGTATACTTGAGCAATAAACTTTGTATGAGGTGTGATTGAACCTGGTTTTGCAAGTACTTGTCCTCTTTGAATTTGATCTCTTTGAACACCACGTAGTAGGATACCAGCGTTATCACCAGCCATACCTTGATCTAGTGACTTACGGAACATTTCGATACCTGTTACTACTGATTTTCTTGTTTCTCCAAGACCTACGATTTCAACTTCTTCTTGAAGCTTGATGATACCACGCTCGATACGACCTGTAGCAACTGTTCCTCTACCTGTGATTGTCATAACGTCTTCAACTGGCATTAGGAATGGCTTTTCTGTATCACGATCTGGCTCTGGGATATACTCATCGATAATTTCGAATAATTCGATAATTCTATCTCCCCACTCACTTGCTGGGTCATTTAGAGCCTTAAGAGCAGAACCCTTAATGATTGGAGTATCATCACCAGGGAAATCATATTCATTTAGAAGATCTCTGATTTCCATTTCAACTAGTTCTAATAATTCTTCATCTTCAACCATGTCACATTTGTTCATGAATACAACGATGTATGGAACACCAACTTGACGAGATAGAAGAATGTGCTCACGAGTTTGAGGCATCGCACCATCAGCTGCAGAAACAACTAGGATTGAACCATCCATCTGAGCAGCACCTGTGATCATGTTCTTAACATAGTCAGCGTGGCCTGGACAGTCAACGTGTGCATAGTGTCTGTTAGGTGTTTCATATTCAATGTGAGCAGCGTTGATTGTAATTCCTCTCTCCTTTTCTTCTGGAGCCTTGTCAATCTTATCAAAATCTGTTGTTTCACCAACGCCATAACGTTCGTGAAGAACTTTACTGATAGCTGCTGTTAAAGTTGTCTTACCGTGGTCAACGTGACCAATTGTACCAATATTTACGTGTGCTTTACTACGGTCAAAAGTTTTAGCCATTTGTTCCTCCTTATTTAACTACCTTTTCTGCGATAGATTCTGGTACCACTGCATAGTGGTCAAATTGCATTGTATATGTTCCACGTCCTTGAGATTTTGAACGTAGATCTGTTGCATAACCGAACATTTCTCCCAGTGGAACAAATGCTCTAATTATTTGTAATCCGCCTTCAGCTTCCATTCCTTCTAAGTGTCCTCTTCTTGAACTAATGTCACCCATTACCTCACCAAGGTACTCATCTGGAACAGTAACTTCAACTTTCATCATTGGCTCAAGTAAAGTACTTCCTGCTTGAGTAAGTGCTTTTTTAATAGCCATTGATCCAGCGATTTTGAAAGCCATTTCTGATGAGTCGACTTCGTGGAAACTTCCATCATAAAGTTCAACTTCAACATCAACAACTTCATATCCTCCAAGTACACCAGACTGCATAGCTTCTTGTATACCTGCATCAACAGCAGGGATGTATTCTTTAGGAATAGCACCCTGTCTAATTGCATCGATAAATTTATACCCAGTTCCTGGTTCTCCCTTACGAACATTAATTTTAACATGTCCATATTGTCCGCGACCACCAGACTGTCTTGAATATTTTTCTTCTACAGAGATATCTTTCTTGATAGTCTCTTTGTAAGCAACCTGAGGAGCTCCAATATTAGCTTCTACTTTAAATTCTCTTAAAAGACGGTCAACGATGATTTCTAGGTGAAGCTCACCCATACCACTTATAATAACCTGTCCTGTTTCGTTATTTGTATATGTTCTAAATGTTGGATCTTCTTCAGCTAGCTTAGCTAGAGCAATACCCATCTTTTCCTGCCCTGCTCTTGTCTTAGGTTCAATAGCAACCTCGATAACAGGCTCTGGGAATTCCATAGATTCAAGAATAACTTGACTTTGCTCACTACATAGTGTATCACCTGTTGTTGTGTCTTTTAGACCAACAGCAGCAGCAATTTCACCTGAATAAACTTCATCAACTTCTGTTCTATGGTTAGCATGCATTCTTAGAATACGACCAATACGTTCTTTTTTGCCCTTAGTTGAGTTCATTACATAACTTCCACTCTTAAGTACACCTGAGTATACACGGAAGAATGCTAACTTACCAACATATGGGTCAGTCATAATCTTAAATGCCAATGCTGCAAAAGATTCTTCATCTGAAGCAGGTTTAGAAATTTCTTCACCTGTCTTAGCATCAAATCCCTTTATAGCTGGAATATCAAGTGGTGAAGGCATATATTCAACTACTGCATCAAGAAGTGGTTGAACACCCTTGTTTTTATAAGCAGTACCACAAAGAACTGGAATAATAAGGTTATTTATTGTTGCGTTTCTTATACCCTTTTTAAGTTCTTCTACTGTTAATTCTTGACCATCAAGATATTTTTCCATCAATGTTTCATCAGTTTCAGCTACGCTTTCAACTAATTTTTCTCTATACTCTTCAGCTTGATCTACATATTCAGCCGGAATATCTCCTTCAATAATTTCAAGTCCCTTATCGTCTTTGTAAACTAGAGACTTCATATTAATAAGATCGATAATTCCTTCAAATGTATCTTCCTTACCTATTGGCAACTGAAGAGGAACTGGTGAAGCACCTAGTTTTGTAACTATTTGGTCAACTACACGGAAAAAGTTCGCACCTGTTATATCCATTTTGTTGACAAAAGCTATTCTAGGAACACCATATCTGTCTGCCTGTCTCCAAACAGTTTCAGATTGAGGCTCAACGCCTCCCTTAGCACAAAATACAGCTACTGCTCCATCAAGAACACGTAAAGAACGTTCAACTTCTACAGTAAAGTCAACGTGTCCTGGAGTGTCAATAATATTTATTGAACAATTCTTCCAAGTTGCTGTAGTAGCAGCAGATGTAATTGTGATACCACGTTCCTTTTCTTGTTCCATCCAGTCCATTGTAGCTGAACCTTCATGTGTATCTCCTATCTTATAGTTGATACCTGTATAGAAAAGAATACGCTCTGTAGTAGTTGTCTTGCCGGCATCAATATGTGCCATAATACCTATATTTCTAGTATTTGCAAGAGAATGAGCTCTTGGCATCTTCTACTTCCTTTCTTTTTGTTCTTAATATTTGAAATGAGCAAAAGCTTGGTTAGCTTCAGCCATACGATGTACGTCTTCTTTTTTCTTAACTGTCTGACCTGTATTATTGATAGCATCAATAATCTCAGCAGCTAACTTAGACTTCATAGTTCTCTCTTTACGATTACGTGCATTAGTTACAAGCCAACGTAATCCTAGAGTTTGTCTTCTCTCTGGGCGAACTTCTACCGGTACTTGGTAGTTAGCTCCACCGATACGGCGTGCTTTAACTTCAACAGAAGGCATTACATTTTGCATAGCTTCATTGAAAGCTTCTAATGCATTTTTATTTGTCTTTTCTTCAACTTCTTTTAATGCATCATATACTATGCTTTGAGCTGTACCCTTCTTTCCGTCAAGCATTATATTATTGATCAGTTTTGTGATCACTTTTGAACCGTATATAGGATCATTTAATACTTCCCTTTTTGGGACATTACCTTTTCTTGGCACGTGACTTCCCTCCTTAAAAAATTTATTTGTTCATCGGTACTGAACCTAATTGATGGTACGTACTATTTAGATTTTGCACCATACTTACTGCGACCCTGTTTACGCTTTGCAACACCTGCAGTGTCCAAAACTCCACGGATTATGTGATAACGCACACCAGGGATATCTCTAACTCTTCCACCTCTTATAAGAACAACGCTGTGTTCCTGTAAGTTGTGTCCTTCTCCTGGAATATAAGCTGTAACTTCATTTCCATTTGTAAGTCTAACCCTAGCGACTTTACGTAGGGCAGAATTAGGTTTCTTAGGTGTAACTGTCTTAACAGAAGTACAAACGCCTCTCTTTTGAGGAGAATTTAACTTTGTTGTACGATTTCTGATAGTATTTAGTGTACGACCTAGAGCTGGAGTAGAAGATTTCTTCTTACTTTGACTTCTCCCCTTACGCACTAACTGATTAATCGTAGGCATATCGGCTCCTTTCTAAATTATTTGTATATAACAGCACTTGCAGCATTAATATTAATGCCACAAGCCTGTCCTAATTCTTTCATTGTATCAACATCTTCTACAGGAACATTGTATTCTTTTGTAAGTTGTAACAAGTTTCTTATGACAAAGACTTCTGCATCACTTGCTATGAAAACTTTCTTAGCTTCACCGGATAAAACAGCCTTGGAAGATTGTTTTATTCCAACAGCAATCTTGCCTGTTTTTAATTCTTGTAATGACATACTTGCTCCTTATTAACGACTTCTTAGTTTATCACTATTCAATATTTTCGTCAAGAGTTGGCACATTATCAGAAGCAAACTCTGTTGCTATACCAGTACCTGCTGGAATAAGTTTATTACCAACGATAACATTCTCTTTTAGTCCGGTTAATTTATCAACCTTACCTCTTATTGAAGCATCTGTGAGAACTCTTGTTGTCTCTTGGAAAGATGCTGCAGAAAGGAATGAATCATTAGACAATGATGCCTTTGTAATACCAAGGATGATTCTCTCAGCTTCTGCTGGTCTTAATCCCTGTTCTTCCATTTCTTGATTTACTTTTAAAAATCTCATGTAATCTTCAATATTTCCAGTTACAAAGTTTGTATCTCCAGAGTCAGTAATAACTACCTTAGATAACATCTGCTTAGCAATAATTTCGATGTGCTTATCGTTAATACCAACCTTTTGTGACTCATAAACTTTTTGGATTTCTTTTATGATATAGTCCTCTACATATTTAACTCCCATAACCTTGAGAATTACTTGAGGATATAGACTTCCATCAGTTAATTGATCACCTTTTTTAACTTTGTCACCTTCTTCAAATCTTACTTTTGATCCATATATTATTCTAGTTGCAATTTCTTCATTTTCGTTGCTGACAACGATTTCTTTTCTCTTACCATTGTCTCTAAAACTTACATCTCCATCAATAGTAGAAATAAATGCAAGTCCCTTTGGCTTTCTAGTTTCAAAGATTTCTTCAACCCTAGGAAGACCCTGAGTGATATCTTCACCAGCAACACCACCACTGTGGAAAGTTCTCATAGTAAGCTGAGTTCCAGGCTCACCAATTGATTGAGCAGCAATTATACCAACTGATTCTCCAACACTTACAGGCTTTCCATCAGCCATATTTAATCCATAACACTTAGCGCAAACCCCATGTTGACACTTACATGTTAATACAGATCTAACTTTAACTCTTTCTATTCCAGAAGCTGCGATCTTCTTGGCTAGAGTTTCAGTTATAATCTGATCTTTAGAGCAAAGTAATTTTCCATTATTATCATATATATCTTCAAAAGGATATCTACCATAAAGTCTCTGCTCTAGAGTTTCAACAACCTTCTTCATTCCTCCGATGTTTTCGCTAAATTCGTAAACTTCAAATCCTTCTTGAGTTCCACAATCTTCTTCAACCACTATTACATCTTGAGCAACATCTACAAGCCTTCTTGTCAAGTGACCAGCATCAGCTGTACGAAGTGATGTATCTGCAGATCCCTTTCTTGAACCTGTTGTAGAAATGAAGTACTCTAGTATGCTAAGTCCCTCTCTAAAGTTAGATAGAATAGGGATTTCTACAATTTTACCAGTAGCATTTGCCATAAGACCACGCATACCAGCTAACTGTCTAATCTGATTCTCACTACCTCTAGCTCCAGATTGATACATTATCTTAAGGTTGTTTTTCATATCTAAGTTCTTAACTAATGCAGCTCCAACTTCTTCGTTTGTATGCTTCCAAATATCAAGAACTTTTTCTGTTCTTTCTTCGTTAGATAGAACCCCTTCTCTATAGAATGAGTTTATTTGATCTACCTTCTCCTGTGCCTTGTCGATTAACTCCTGTTTCTGTGGTGGAACAACCATGTCATCAATAGCTATTGTAATAGCTGCTCTAGTTGAATATTTAAAACCTAGGTCTTTAATATCATCTAAAAGTTTAGCTGTAATAGCATTGCCCTTAACTTCAAAAGCTCTAGCTATTATTTCTTCTAGCTGCTTTCCTCCACAGAGTTTATCAACTTCAAGAGAATATTTATCAACTTCTCTATCTACAAATCCTAAATCTTGAGGAATCTTATCATTGAGTATAAATCTACCAACCGTACTATATACTATCTTTCCAGAATCCTCTTTATCAAGTCTAACTCTTACTCCAACTCTCTCGTGAACACTTATTGTATTATTCTTATAAGCTAAAATCATTTCGTCATAGTCCTTATAGACATGCTTGATATTTTTAGCCTCAAATGGTTCACCTTCCAAGTCATCAAATGTCAAGTAGTAAACTCCAAGTATCATGTCCTGAGTAGGAGTTGTAATTGGCTTGCCATCTTTTGGAGCAAGTATATTGTTAGGAGATAACATCAAAAACTTTGCTTCTGTCTGAGCTTCAATAGATAGAGGCACATGAACAGCCATTTGGTCCCCATCAAAGTCAGCATTATAAGCTGTACATGCAAGAGGGTGAAGTTTAATAGCTTTTCCTTCAACTAAAACCGGCTCAAATGCTTGAATACCAAGTCTGTGAAGTGTAGGTGCACGGTTTAGCAAAACTGGATGCTCTTTAATTACATCCTCTACTATATCCCAAACTATTGGATCTTCTCTATCGATATAGCTCTTAGCAGTATTTACATTGTGTATAGAGTTATTCTCTCTTTTTATTAATTCCTTTATTACAAATGGCTTAAATAATTCTAATGCCATTTTCTTTGGAAGACCACATTGGTGAAATTTAAGTTCAGGACCAACAACGATAACGCTACGTCCTGAATAGTCAACTCTCTTACCAAGCAAGTTCTGTCTAAATCTACCTTGCTTACCTTTTAACATGTCAGATAAGCTCTTTAAAGGTCTCTTACCAGGCCCAGTAACTGGTCTACCACGTCTTCCATTGTCGATTAAAGCATCAACAGCTTCTTGTAGCATTCTCTTTTCATTCTTTATCATTACTTGAGAAGCTCTGATTTCTAAGAATTTTTTAAGTCTATTATTTCTGTTGATAACTTTTCTATATAGATCATTTAAGTCTGAAGCAGCAAATCTTCCACCATCTAATTGAACCATAGGTCTTAAATCTGGCGGAATAACAGGAATATTTTCCAAAATCATCCATTCAGGCTTGTTTCCAGATTTTCTAAAAGCTTCAACTACATCTAGTCTTCTAATTGCTTTTTTCTTTCTTGAACCTGTCTTAGTCTCAATGGTTTCCTGTAATTCTCTTGCTAGTTCATCTAGATCTAGTTCTTCTAGAAGCTCCTTTATAGCTTCAGCTCCCATTCCAACTCTAAATCTATTTTTATAATTCTTTTTGTATTCCTGTACATCTGCTTCTTCTAATATTTGGTACTTTGTAAGAGGAGTATCTCCACCATCAAGTACAATATATGCAGCAAAATATAGAATTCTCTCTAACTTCTTAGGAGAAATATCTAGGAGAATACCCATTTTTGATGGTATGCCTTTGAAATACCAAATATGGCTTACTGGAGCTGCCAGTTTGATGTGCCCCATTCTTTCACGTCTTACTTTTGGATCTGTAATTTCAACACCACATCTATCGCAAACTATGCCATAAGTATGAGTTTTTTTATACTTACCACAAGAACACTCGCTTTTTTTCATAGGGCCAAATATTTTCTGACAGAATAGACCATCATTCTCTGGCTTAAGAGTTCTATAATTTATAGTTTCAGGCTTAGTAACCTCTCCATAAGACCAAGACTCAATAGTCTCTGGTGAAGCTAAACCTATTCTTATTGAATCTATTTTACTGTAATCTTTCACAGGACACCTCTTTCTACTCTAGATCGTCCTCAAAATAGTTATCATCCTCATAGTCTTCTTCAATCATTTCTTCTTGACTGTCTTCGTCATAGAATTCATTGACAAAATAAGTTTCTTTTTCTTCATCATCTAAATCTTCACTATATACTTCTTCCTGTAACTGCGGAAGATCTATTTTGTTTGCATAGTTAGATTTGAAATGACGTCTAAGATCTATTTCATTTCCTTGCTTATCATGAATTGTGACATCAAGTGCCAGTGACTGGAATTCTTTTATAAGAACCTTGAATGACTCTGGAATGCCTGGAGCTGGAATATCTTTACCATTTACAATGGCATCATAAGCTCTACTTCTACCTTCTACATCATCACTCTTAAGAGTAAGAACTTCTTGTAATGTGTGAGCTGCACCATATGCTTCAAGTGCCCAAACTTCCATCTCTCCAAAACGCTGTCCACCAAACTGTGCCTTACCCCCAAGTGGTTGCTGAGTTACAAGTGAATAAGGTCCTGTACTTCTAGCGTGAATCTTATCATCAACCAGGTGGTGAAGCTTTAACATGTACATGTAACCAACTGTTACAGGGTTATCAAAGTACTCACCAGTTCTACCGTCTCTTAATCTCAACTTACCATCTACAGGATATCCTGCTTTAATAAGCTCATTTTGCACATCTAACTCACTAGCTCCATCAAATACTGGAGTTGCAGCTTTATAACCCAATTTATTAGCAGCAAGTCCTAAGTGAACCTCAAGCACCTGTCCGATATTCATACGTGAAGG
>JAEZUZ010000004.1 GCA_023443345.1 Bacillota bacterium | reverse complement strand
GCATCCTTAACAGCATCAAGGAATGCCTTAGATGTAACAGTAGCACCACTTACAGCATCTTGTTCTGGTTTTTGTTCAGAAATAATCTTATTTGTAAGTTCTTCGATAGCCTTTCCACCAATTTCCTTAGTTTCTTGGTTATCACCTACAGTAATTGACTCTATTTTAGAATCACTAACTGTAACTTCTACTTTTAAATTTCCGCCATATCCTTTTTGCTCAGATGTATAAGTACCTGCCTTATATTTTGCTTGAGCATCACTGTTTGGTTTGCTATCTTTTGAACAACCAGCAAATACCATTAGTGATAAAACCAATACAGCAACTGTAATTAATTTTTTCATAGTTTCCTCCTTCTATTTGTTTATTATAACACATATTTACTAATAATAAAAAAGGACGGATATCCGTCCTTTATTATTACTTAGAATAGTCGTAAACTCCTCTTCCTGTCTTTCTTCCTAGAAGTCCAGCTCTTACCATCTTTCTAAGAAGAGGTGCTGGTCTGAACTTGCTATCTCCAAATTCATTGTAAAGCACTTCCATGATTGCTAGGCAAACATCTAATCCAATTAAATCACCTAGTGCTAGAGGTCCCATTGGATGGTTAGCTCCCAATTTCATAGCTTCATCAATGTGTTCTGGTTTAGCCATATTTTCTGCTAGAATAAAGAATGCCTCATTTATCATTGGAATAAGTAATCTATTAACTACAAATCCTGGTCCTTCTTCTACTTCTACAGGAACTTTACCAATCTCCTTAGAAAGCTCTACAATTTTGTCCTTAACCTTATCACATGTCAATTGTCCCTTGATTACTTCTACTAACTTCATCATTGGAACTGGATTGAAGAAGTGCATACCGATAACTTTTTCAGGTCTCTTTGTAACACTTGCAATCTCTGTAATAGAAAGTGAAGATGTATTACTTGCAAGAATTGTATCTTCCTTACATACTGAATCTAGCTCTCTAAATAAGTTTTTCTTAATTTCTGGGTTCTCACTTATAGCTTCTATAACTAAATCTACATCTTTTAAATCATCCATAGACTCAGCTGCTTTTAAATTATTTAAAACTAGATCCATATCTTCTTGAGTCATGCGGCCTTTTTCAACACTCTTAGCTAGACCTTTTTCAATTCTATTTAATGCACCTTCAACAAATTTAGGATCAACATCTCTAAGAACTACTTGATGTTTTGCTGCCATAACTTGAGCAATACCAGCTCCCATAGTTCCTGCGCCAATAACTGCAACTTTCATTTATATCACCTCTCTATTATCTATTTATTTTTAAATTCTGGCTGTCTCTTTTCTAGGAATGCACTCATACCTTCCTTCTGATCTTCTGTTGAGAAACAACCAGCAAATATAGACTCTTCAATAACCATAGCTGAATCTATGTCAACTTGCATACCTGTATTGATAGCTTTCTTAGCAGCTTTAACTGCAAGCATTGACTTAGATTGTATCTTATTAGCCATTTTGAAGGCTTCATCAAGCAATTGTTCTGGTTCGTATACTTCATCTACTAGACCAATTCTGTGAGCTTCATTAGCATCAATAATATCTGCTGTATAAATCAATTCTTTAGCCTTGCCCATGCCAACCAATCTTGGAAGTCTCTGAGTTCCACCATATCCAGGTGTAATTCCCAAACCAACTTCTGGCTGACCTAATTTAGCCTTTGTAGAAGCCAATCTTATATCACAGCTCATAGCTAATTCACAACCGCCACCTAGTGCAAAACCGTTGATAGCTGCTATAACAGGTATTGGAAGTGTTTCAATTTTTCTAAATACATCCATAGCTGTCTTTGCCATCTTAGAAGCTTCAAGTACACTTAGAGGCTGCATATAGCTGATATCTGCCCCAGCTACAAAAGCTCTCGCCTTACCTGTAATGATTAGCACATTTACATCTTTATCACAAGCTACATTATCTACAGCTTCTGATAACTCGCTTATAACTTGTGAATCAAGAGCGTTAAGACTTTTTTCTTTGTCAATTGTCAACAAAGCAATGCCATCTTTTTTTTCTAATAAGATATACTCCATAGTTATACCATCCTTCCATTATTATGTTATAAGTATACCCCAAATATAAGCAGAAGATAAATTAATAAAATTTAACATTTCGGTATAAAATTTGACTTGTATTTTTGTCTTTTTATACTTGGTATTTTTTATTTCTCTAGACTTCAATATTTATATAAATGTAAATATTTATAAAATTTTCATATTTAATTATTTTTATTTAAAACAAATCTCATAGCAAAAATATTTTGAACTCAAGGCATTCTCTTCTGTCTTTGACACCTTGACATTTCAAAGACTCAGGGATACACTAATATAGAAACAACATGGTAAAATGCAAAGGAGAATCTATGTTTGTACAAAGTGAAAGAACAAAAATGATGCAAAAACTTTTTCATGATTTTGCTGTAAATGAAGTTGAACCTCTTGCAGCTGAAATCGATGAAGAAGAAAGATTTCCAGTAGAGACCGTTGAAAAAATGGCAAAGGCTGGATTCTTAGGCATTCCTTTTCCAAAGGAATATGGCGGTGCAGGCGGAACAGATTTAGAGTATACTCTTCTTGTCGAAGAACTTTCTAAAGTATGTGCTACTACAGGAGTTATCGTAAGTGCTCATACATCTCTATGTTGCTGGCCTATTTACAAATTTGGTACACCTGAACAAAAGAACAAGTATCTACCAGACCTACTTAAAGGTAAGAAATTAGGTGCTTTTGCTCTTACAGAGCCTTTTGCAGGTACAGATGCTGCTTCTCAACAAACAAAAGCAGTTAAAACTGAAGAAGGTTATGTAATTAACGGTTCTAAGATCTTTATCACTAATGCTCAATATGCTGATACTTTTGTAGTATTTGCTATGACAGATAAGTCTAAGGGAACAAAGGGAATTAGTGCTTTTATAATCGAAAAGGGCACACCAGGTTTCGAAATTGGCAAGCCTGAAAATAAACTAGGTATCAGAGCTTCTGCTACATGTGAATTGATATTTAAAGATGTTATAATCCCTCACGAAAACCTACTTGGACAAGAAGGTAAGGGATTTGCTGTAGCTATGATGACACTAGATGGTGGACGTATTGGTATTGCTGCTCAAGCTCTTGGTATTGCTCAAGGTGCTATTGATCAAACAGTTAAATATACAAAAGAACGTCATCAATTTAACCGTCCTATAGCTAAGTTCCAAAATACACAATTCCAAGTTGCAGACATGGTTGCTAAGACACAAGCTGCTCGTCTTCTTGTATACAATGCTGCTGAAAGAAAAACAGCTGGTCTAAGCTATACATATGATGCTGCTGTTGCTAAGTTGATTGCAGCTGAAACAGCTATGGAAGTTACTACTAAAGCAGTTCAGCTTCACGGTGGATACGGATATACTAGAGAATATCCAGTTGAACGTATGATGCGTGATGCTAAGATTACAGAGATCTATGAAGGTACCAGCGAAGTTCAACGTATGGTAATTTCTGGATTTGCTTACAAATAGGAGGATATATGCAAATTGTCGTATGTATGAAACAAGTTCCTGATACTACAGAAGTAAAATTGGATAAGACAACTGGAACATTGATACGTGATGGTATTCCAAGTATCATTAATCCAGATGATAAATCAGCTTTAGAACTTGCTTTAAGTTTAAAAGATCAAAACGAAGATATAGAAGTAGTTCTATTGACAATGGGTCCTCCTCAAGCTACTAATGCTCTTAAAGAAGGTTTAGCTATGGGAGCAGATTCAGCTTATTTATTAACTGATGTTAAGTTTGCTGGAGCAGATACTCTTGCAACCTCATATACAATAGCTACAACAATTAAAGATAAATTTAATCCAGATATAGTACTTTGCGGTCGTCAAGCTATCGACGGTGATACAGCTCAAGTTGGTCCACAAATCGCAGAGCACCTTGGTATGCCACAAGTAACATATGCTTCAGAAATCAAGTTAGAAAATGGAAAATTAAATGTTACAAGACACTTTGAAAATGGTCACCAAAGCCTAAATGTAACTCTTCCATGTCTTGTTACAGCTCTTAACGACAAAGTTAAGCCACGTTACATGACACCAGCAGGAATTATCAGAGTTACAGAAAACGCTGATAGTTTAATTCATCAGTTAACAGCTGCTGACCTAAATATCGATGCTGAGAAAATCGGACTTAAGGGTTCTCCTACAAAGGTTAAAAAGTCTATTACTAAGGGTACTAAAGCTGCTGGAGAACTTATCAAAGAAGACATCGATACAGGTATTGCAAAGGCAGTTAAACTTATTGATGCAATGAGCGCGTTATAAGGAGTAGATCATGAGTAAAGACATTTTAGTATTTATTGAACAAAGAAATAGTAAGGTACAAGGTGTATCTTATGAACTTCTTGGAGAAGCAAGAAAATTACAAAAAGATGCAGGCGGAAATGTCGTTGGTCTTATCATCGGAGACAATCTTGATGAAGCTGTAAATGAATTGCAACAACATGGTCTAAACGAACTATATGTTGCACAATCAAGTCAACTAAAAGACTACAAAACTCTTGAGTATGCTAAAATACTTGCAGATCTTCTAAAAAAGAGAGATTTCGATATAGTTTTAATTGGAGCTACAAGTATCGGTAGAGATCTTGCACCAAGA
>JAEZUZ010000081.1 GCA_023443345.1 Bacillota bacterium | reverse complement strand
AGCTTATATTCCACCAGATTCAATAGTTGGTGGCGTTTTAGCAACTGCTTTAGCAATTCACACAGGAAATGGAGTTGAATCAGCAATTGCAATAAGTATGCCAATAGCTCTAATATCTCTTGCAGTAGGTAACTTCTTGAATGTAATGAATTCATTCATAATAAGATGGACAGATAAATATGCAAGCCAAGGAAATTATGGTGGAGTTGTAGCGACACACTGGGTAATAGGAATGTTAAAAGTTCTTAGAAGATTTGTTCTAGTTTTTGTTCCATTTTATTTCGGTGCTGAAGGAACTCAGACAATAATTGATTCAATACCTCAAGTTTTAATTGATGGTATGGAAGCAGCTGCTGGTTTACTTCCTGCGCTAGGTTTTGCAATGCTTATGAGAATGATTTTGACAAAGAGAATCGTACCATATTACTTTATCGGATTTTTAGCAGCAGCTTATTTAAAAGTTCCTGTTTTAGGAGTAGCAATTCTTGGCTTAGTAATTATAATGATTAAGTTTAGATTTTTAGAGCCAAATTTAGTTGCTGTAAGTTCAGAAATTCAATCAGTAGAAAGCGAGGAAGATGATGAATTCTAATGCTTTAATTACTAAAAAAGATTTATATAAAATGGCTCTAAATCAAGGTGCACTTGGAATGGAATTTTCATGGAACTATGAAAGACAGATGCACATTGCTTTTGCAATGATGGTAAATCCTATACTAAAGAAAATTTATAAAGATGATAAAGAGGGATATGTTGAAGCTTTATCTAGACATGTAGAATTCTTTAACATAACAGTACAAGCCGCTCCATTTGTTGGTGGAGTTGTAGCTTCAATGGAGGAATTAAAACAAAAGGGTGAAGTTGACGCAGAATCAATTACAAGTATTAAAACAGCTCTTATGGGTCCATTAAGTGGTATTGGTGATTCAATCTTCTTAGGTTGTATAAGAATTATAGCACTTGGTGTAGGTTTATCACTTGCTTTACAAGGAAATATACTTGGTCCAATTCTATATTTTCTAATATATAACATACCTGCTTTTGCAGTTAGACTTTTTGGAGCTAAATTGGGATATGAAATAGGATTTAATTATCTCACCAAAATGAAAGAAAATGGAGTTATGGATAAGGTGTTACTTGCTTCAAGTATTCTTGGAATTATAGTAATTGGGGCTATGTCTAAAGATATGGTTTATACAGAAATTGCTATGACAATTGGATCTGGTGAAACAGCTAAACCATTACAAGAGATATTAAATGAAATCATGCCTGGTATCGTTGGATTATCAGTAACATGGATTTACTACTATTTTCTTAAGAAAAAAGTTAGTCCAATGATCCTTATAATAGGAACAATTGTGCTATGTGTAATTGGTAAATATGTTGGGTTATTTTAGGAGGTAAATATGAAAGAATTATTGAAATTTAATAGAGAAGAATATAGAAATAGTGCAAGTGAAATAATTAAAGCAAGAGCTGTTGCTGAAGAAATAGCAGATAAAATATCAAAGGAAGGCTACGAAAATATATTTTTCAGTGCAGTAGGAGGTTCACTTGCTCCAATGATGGCAGTTGGTGAGTTTGCAAAAGAACTTACAGATCTTCCTGTGTATATAGAACAAGCAGCTGAACTAATTATTAGTAACAATAAAAGATTAAACGAGAAATCAGTTTTAATTACACTTTCTAAGTCTGGAGATACAAAGGAAACTGTTGCAATTGCTAAACACTGTAAAGAAAAAGGAATAAGAGTAATAAGTTGCACAGGAAATCCTGAATCTCCATTAGCTAAGGCAAGTACATATGTAGTTCCAATGAAACATAAAAAAGGAGTTGAATATGAATACATGTTATTATACTGGCTATTCTTTAGATTCTTACATAACAGAGGAGATTTCGATAAATATGATGAATTTGCTAAGGGATTAGAAAATATTCCTCAAAATTTAGAAAAAATTAAAGAATCTTTTGATCCTAAAGCAAAGGAAATAGCTTCAAAACACTTTGATGCACCAATTCAATATTGGATTGGAAGTAGAGAAATGTGGGGAGAAGTATATTTATTCTCAATGTGCATACTTGAAGAAATGCAGTGGATTAAAACTAAATCTGTTACATCTCCTGAATTTTTCCACGGAACTCTTGAATTAATTGATAAAGATACAAGCGTATTTCTTGTAAAATCTGAGTCAAAATCAAGGGATTTAGATGAAAGATGTCAAAAGTTCCTTGAAAAATATACAGACAAATTAGTCATAATTGATACACAAGAATATGCTCTTAATAACTTCCCTAAGGAATTTAGATGGATTGTAGCTCCACTAATTTGTTCAACATGTTTAGTTGATAGATTAGCAGCTCATTTTGAAAGCTATACAGGACACAATTTAGACTATAGAAGATACTATAGACAATTTGATTATTAGAATATTGATGACAGAAAGTTTAAAAAGGCAATATAATATTGCCTTTTTAACTTTTCATTGACAAGAAATATCTTATTTAATAGACTTAATGTATAATTATATTAGATAGGAGAACAATTGAATAACAATAGAGTAGTTATAGGCATCAGTGGTGGTGTAGATTCTGCCGTAGGTGCTTATTTATTGAAAGAACAGGGGTATGAAGTTATAGGAATGCACATGGTATTACATCAACACCACGCAGCAAAGCAAGCAGAAGCAGTATGTAAAGAACTTGGAATAGAATTTCATACCTTAAACTTAGTAGAAGATTTTAAAGAAGAAATAATATCTTATTTTATAGATGAATATAAATCGGGTAGAACACCAAATCCTTGTGTTAAGTGCAATAGACTTATTAAATTTGGAAAAGTTTTAGAATTTTGTGACAAAATGGATGCTAAATATGTAGCTACAGGTCATTATGCGGCAAAGGATTTTGTAGATGGAAAGTATAGATTAAAGATGGCCAATAACCATATGAAAGATCAGACATATATGCTATACCATCTTACACAGGATAAATTAGAGAGAATACTATTTCCGCTATCAATTTTTAATTCCAAAGCAGATGTTAGAGAAAAAGCTAGAGAAGTAGGGCTTAGTGTAAGTTCTCAATCTGATTCACAGGATATATGTTTTATTCCAACTAATGATCACATAGAGTGGTTTGAAGATAACAATGTTCAACTAAAAAAAGGATTTTTTAAGACCATAGATGGACGAGTTTTAGGAGAACATAGCGGAATTGAAAAATATACTATAGGCCAGAGAAAGGGACTTGGTCTTAGTGGGGGACCATTCTTTGTTACTAAAATAGAGAGCTCTGGAGATGTAATAGTAGGAAGCAATCAAGATACTTTTGCAAAAAAAGCATATTTAAAAGATTTACATTTGATATATGATGATATAGAAACCGCACTCAAGAAGCAACTTAAGGCAAAAGTTAGATCTGGAGCAAAGCAAGCTCTATGCAGAGTCTATATTAATTCAGATAATAAGCCATATGTTATATTTAATGAAAAGGAAAGAGCTGTTACACCAGGTCAGTCTTTAGTTCTATATGAAGACGATTATGTATATGGTGGTGGAGTTGTTGAAAGGATAGAGAATGAAATTTAGAAGTGTTCAGGAATTAAGAGAGAGTTTTTTAAATTTTTACAAAGAAAAAGGTCACTATGTTGAGACAAGTTATTCATTAATACCAAACGATGATCCAAGTATCCTTTTAATAGGAGCTGGCATGGCACCCTTGAAAAAATATTTTATGGGAGTTCAAGAGCCACCTAAAAAAAGGATGGCAACATGTCAAAAGTGTATTAGAGTGGGTGATTTAGACAATGTTGGAAAGACATCTAGACATTTAACATTCTTTGAAATGTTAGGTAATTTTTCCTTTGGTGATTACTTTAAAAAAGAAACACTCTCTTGGGGAATGGAATACTTAACTAAAGTTCTTGAAATACCTTTAGAAAGACTCTGGGTCAGCGTATATGAAGAAGACGAGGATAGTTATAATATTTGGAAAAATGAACTAAATTTTCCAGAAGAAAGAATTGTCAAACTAGGAAAGGATGACAACTTTTGGGAAATAGGTCTAGGTCCATGTGGCCCTTGTTCAGAAATTTATTATGATAGAGGTCAGCAATATTCTAATGGAGATCCTGATGAAAAACCTGGATCAGAAGGAGATAGATACATAGAGATTTGGAACCATGTATTTACTCAATTCAAT
Organism: Bacillota bacterium; assembly: GCA_023443345.1. Taxonomy (GTDB): domain Bacteria; phylum Bacillota; class Clostridia; order Peptostreptococcales; family Acidaminobacteraceae; genus JAEZUZ01. The sequence goes on along the minus strand of JAEZUZ010000081.1, from coordinate 1,773 downwards.
AAAAATGAAGATGGAAGTTATACTCCATTAAAAAATAAAAATATAGATACAGGTATGGGTCTTGAAAGACTTGCTCTTGTAATACAAGAAAAAAGAGATGTATATGAGACAGATCACATGAGAAAGATACTTTCTGCTATAGAAAAGGTATCTGACTTCAATTACTTAGAAGATATTAAAAGCGATATCGCTATGAGAATAGTATGTGATCATTTAAGAAGCATCATCTTCATGATTTCTGATGGAGTAATAATATCAAATGAATCAAGAGGCTATGTCTTAAAGAAACTTATAAGAAGAACAATAATTCAACTTAAAAAATTAAATATTAATAAGAATGAATTTAAGACTATAATTGATGAAGTTATAAATGTATATTCAAAACAATATGGTGAACTTGTTAAGAATAGCCAAATGATTATCAATTCAATTATGCAGGAATATGATAGATTTCAAATTACTCTAGATAGAGGACTACATTTTATAGACGAAATTCTTCAGAAAAATCAAAAACAAGTAACAGGTGAAGAAGCATTTAAGTTATATGACACATATGGATTTCCTCTTGAATTAACTCAAGAAATTGCTTTAGAAAATGGATTTAGTGTAGATGAAGAAGGCTTTAATAGAGAAATGCTTAAGCAAAAAGAAAGAGCTAGAGAATCTTCAGCTAATTCATCTAAAGCATGGAATCCAGTTTTACTACATAGACTTGCTGAATTAGATTCAACTATATTTGTAGGATATGACACTTTAGATACTGTCTCAGAAATATTAGAAATTATTGATAATGATGAATTTGTTGAAGAAGCACAAGAAGGCATAGTTAGAATAGTTCTTCAAAAAACACCTTTTTATGCAACATCAGGTGGTCAAGTACATGATATAGGTACTTTAAATAATAATAAAGTTATTAATGTATATAAAGAAGGTGATGTATTTATTCATGAAGTTGAAGTTACAGAACCTGTTAGAAAATCTGATGTAGTAGTATTAAAAGTTGATCAAGAAAGAAGAAATGATATCAGAAGAAATCACTCGGCAACTCACTTACTTCATGAAGCTTTAAACAGAGTTTTAAGTGGCTCAATAGATCAAGCAGGTTCATTAGTTGATAATACTAAATTGAGATTTGACTTCACTTATCAGAAATCTCTAACAGAAGATGAAATACTAAATATTGAAAATAACGTAAATGAAGAAATAATGAAAGATCATCATCTACTAGTTAGAAATATGAATCTAGAAGAAGCTAAGAAACTTGGAGCTAAAGCGCTATTTTCAGAAAAATATTCTAATGTAGTTAGAACTATTACAATGGGGGATTTTTCTATGGAATTATGTGGCGGAACACACGTAGATTCTACTGGAGAAATTGGTTCATTTAAAATAATATCTGAAAAGGCTGTTGCTTCAGGTGTAAGAAGAATTGAAGCTGTTACAGGAAAAGTTGCACTTAAGTTGTATCAGTCACAGGGAAAATTGATAAATGATATTTCTAAATTACTCTCAACTCAACAAGACAACTTACTAAATACAATAGAATCACAGAAAAATACTATTAAAGAATTAAAACAGGAAGTCAAAAACTTGAAATTAAATAAAAAAAGTGATAGTATTGTTGAAATTAGGAATAAATCTAGAGATATAAATGGAATTAATTTATATTATCAAATTTTTGAAAATGTTGATATGGAACAATTAAAGGGTATCTCTGATAGTGTAATGGCTAATGATAATAAGTCTGTTACATTATTGTTATCTAAATTAGAA
>JAEZUZ010000099.1 GCA_023443345.1 Bacillota bacterium | reverse complement strand
CAGGATCAAACTCTTAATTGATAGTTCTTTTCCTTACGCAGTTCTACTTTAGTTTTCAACGTTCATGTCTCTTTCTGACAACTATTTCATTATATTAGCTTATTTTATTATTGTCAATACTTTTTTTACTTTTTTTTTGGCTTTTTTTGTATCGACATCATCCCCTTCTCCAGGATGCTATTCTAATATACATCATACTTCTTTTTTGGTCAAGGGATTTTTTTGATAAAAAATGGAAGTGGTGGGGCTCGAACCCACGACCGACGGATTAAGAGTCCGCTACTCTACCAACTGAGTTACACTTCCCTTTGACAATATATAATAATATATACCAATCTTTTTTGTTTGTCAATATATTTCTTTATAAAAATAAATCAAGAAACATCTGCATATTTTCTATATTCTGATCCCTTTTCTTCAATGATTTTTTTTCTTGATTCAAGGTCATCTCCAAGTAAAGTGTCAAATATTTCTGCAACTTCTTTACTGTGTTTATAATCTACCTGTATTAATTTTCTTGTCTTAGGATTCATAGTTGTATGCCACATCATTTCTGCATCGTTTTCACCAAGACCCTTAGAACGCAATACAGTAGTTTTTCCTTCTAATTTTTTTAGAATATCTTTCTTTTCAGAATCTGTATATGCAAAGTAACTTTTATCTTTATTTATTATTTCATATAGGGGAGATTCTACAATATATATTTTCCCCTCTTTAAGTAAGCTAGGTGTAAGGGTATAAAACATAGTCAGTAACAAAGTTCTGATTTGGTATCCATCAACATCAGCATCTGTAGTAATGATTATTTTGTCGTACCTCAATTTATCTATATCAAAATCTTTGTTTTCTTTTTTCTTACTGGTGTATTCTATTCCTGTTCCGATTATTTGTATCAAGTCCATTATGATTTCATTTTTCATTATTTTTGAAAAATCAGACTTTAGCGTATTTAATATTTTACCTCTAATAGGCATCAGTGCTTGGAATTGAGCATCTCTTGACTGCTTGCATGCCCCTAATGCAGAATCACCTTCAACAATAAAAAGTTCCCTCTTGCTTGGATCTTTCTCTCTACAATCTACAAACTTTTTAGGTCTAGTTGTAGCATCCTGTTTAACATTAAATTTGCTTTTTATAGTCTTCTTAGCTATTTCTGCTCTTTCTCTAGCTCTCTTGTTGACTAATATTTGTTCTATTACAGCCATACATGTCTTAGGATCTTCAGTAAATATTATTTCTAAGTTTTTACGTATGGTCTCTGTCATAAACTGTTTTATAAATTGATTGTTTATACTTTTCTTTGTCTGATTCTCGTATGAGGTCATAGTAGAGAAAGAACTTGATATAAATATAAGTGAATCTTCTATGTCTTGAAAATTTATCATTTTTTCATTTTTTTTATATTTGTCATATTTTTTAATAAATTTATCAATTTCATACATGAAGGCCGTCTTTAATGCAGCCTCTGGAGAACCACCATGTGTAAGTGAGCTAGAGTTATGGAAATACTTTATAAATTGAATATCATTATTAAAGGAAAAAACTATATCTAACTTCACCTTATATTCTGGTCTATCATCTCTATCCCTACCTACGGCTTCATCATTTATCCTATATATAGGTGTAAAAGAAGAGTCCATATCTATTTCTCTAATATAGTCTCGTATTCCTTCTTTATAATAGTACTCACTAATTCTATCATTTATTTCATCTACAAATATAAACTTAATACCGGCATTTACAACTGCCTGTTCCTTTATAAGTTCATGAAAATAGTTAGGATCTATTTCTATGTTTGTAAAAACTTCTAAGTCTGGTTTCCAGTGTATCTTTGTTCCTGTTTTTAAACTAGGAGCCTTTTTCTTCTTAAGGCCCCCAACATTCTCTCCTTTTTCAAAATGCAGAGTAAACAGTGTCTGATCATAGACTATTTCTACATCCATAAATTCAGATGCGTACTGAGTAGCACATAATCCCAATCCATTAAGTCCTAGAGAATATTCATAAGAACTTCCTTCGTTGTTGTCGTACTTGCCTCCTGCATATAATTCAGTAAATAGCAATTCCCAGTTCTGTCTTTTTTCCTTACTATTATATCCAACAGGTATTCCTCTACCATTATCAATAACAGTTACAGAAAAATCTCTATGGTAAATAAGGGTTATTTCCTTTCCATAACCCTCACGCGCTTCATCTATTGAGTTTGATAATATTTCAAATATTGAATGTTTACATCCTTCTAAATCATCAGATCCAAATATAACAGAAGGTCTCTTTCTTACTCTGTCTGCCCCTTTTAATGACTGTATTGAATCATTGTGATACTTTTTGCTCAAACTCTTTTACTCCTACATTTATGATAATAGTTGCTCCTGGAAGAACAGAAGATCCTGGTTTTGGAAATTGTTCTTCTACATAGTAGTACTTTTCTATTAAAGGTTTTTCTTCTTGATTTTTGTTATTTTCTTCTACTTCTCTATCTTCATCTTCTTTATTATCATTATTAGATTGAGACAGAGCATCTCTTAATCTCTTATTTATTAAATCATCTACAGCATCTGCTTCTTTATCTGGTTTATAATTTACTAAAGAATATTCAAATCCACTATTTTCTAAAATAGCTATAGCATCGTTTAAATTATTAGAAGTTATATCTGGTACAGTTGCTTTTTCAAGAGAATTGTGTGCCTCTAAAAATCCTCCTTCATAGTCTAAGATATTTAAAAGAATTTCTCTGGCTACTTGTCCAGCTCCAAATGTAGATGTCATTGGCTTCTTTGGGGCATCTATTACTACAAGTATGCTATATTTTGGGTCTTCTATTGGTGCTGTTAGAAAAAGTGAGTGGATATTTAAGTCATCATTGTAATTTCCTGTTTCATCTAACTTAAGTGTTGTTCCTGTCTTTGCACCATATCTTATTCCTTTAAAGTTGCTAAAACTCATTGATCCGCCAAAACTATTAGCTACATTTTCCATAAGCGACTTCATTCTATCAGAAGTCTTCTTACTTATAACCTGTTTTATAACTTTAGGTTTAACTTCACTGATAACATTTGAGTCGTTATCAATAATTTTGCTATATATGTGTGGTTGCATAATCTTGCCGTCATTAACTATGGCATTTACAGCTGTCAACATCTGAAGAGGTGTAACAGCATATCCGTGACCATAACTCATAGTTGCTATTTGTACAAGATTTAACTCTGATTTCTCAGGAAAAATAGGATTGTTTTCTCCAACTAATCCAATATTTGTTCTATAGGGTATGTCAAAATTAGATAAGCCATCATAAAGTCTATCTCGACCAATTTTTAATCCTAACTGTATAAAGGCTGGGTTACAAGAGTTTGCAAGAGCTGTTTTCATATCTTGAACTCCATGCTCATCTGGATATACCCAACATCTCAAAGTTGTTCCTGATACAACCTCTTCACCCTTAATACACTGTACTGTTGTGTCTTCATTGAACACATTGTCATCTAATCCTATAGCTGAAGTTAAAAGCTTGCTTACACTTCCTGGTTCGTAGAGCCAGTTTACAGCCGGATTATCCCACGCTTTTACCCAAAGTTCTTCTTTCTCTTCATCTGTCATTCCAACTGTATTATTTCCCTTTAATTTAGTAGGATTATTTAAACTAAATGTTGGATAAGATTCCATTGCCAATATGTTCCCGGTCTTAGTTTCCATTACTATAGCTATTGCTTTTTCAGGCTCATACTGGTTAAAAACCTTCTCTAAAGCTGTTTCTGCATACTGACTTATAACTGTGTCTATTGTAGTTACTACATTGTATCCATCTGTAGCTTCATATTTCTTGATATCCTGGTTAGCTAGTTCATTTCCCAATAGGTCAGTTTTAGCAACTTTTTTCCCTTGAATACCGGCTAATTCGACATCTAGAGCATTCTCAATTCCAGAAACTCCATGTCCGCTTTCATTAACTGTTCCAAGCAAATGTGCTGCAAGGTAGTCGAAATTATAAACCCTCTTATACACTTCATAAGATGCTAACCAGTTAATATCTAAGTTATTAATTTTTTCAGCTATATCAGAAGGAACTCTCTTTGCTATTCTATATGAGGAAAATCCGCTTCTCAATAATTCATCTATCTCTTTTAAATTGATTGGATAAATTTCATTTATTTTTCTAAAACTTTCTTTTATTTTATCTTGCTCTATTGGAGTTAAATTCTGATAATTTATATCTGAATCAGTTATCCAAAAATCATATGTTTTTCTATTTTTGGTCAACTGGTTTAAATTCTTATCATATATTATTCCTCTAGCAGGATTATCTGGTATATCTCTAACACTCAAATTTTCAGCATATTTTGTATATTCACTTTTCATAAAAAATTGCAATTGAATTATTCTTGCAAAAAAAAGAAAAAAAACAAGACATACAAAGCTAAAGGCAAAGTACATCTTTTTATTCATTCGTCTAAAATTCATAATTTCCCCAATTGATGTTTAGTTTCCTAAAGCCACTTCGGGTTTAATTTTATCATCTAAAGGACTATTTTTCAATGCATACTCCTTTGTCTGATTTAAAACAGTAATTTGAGATAGCTTAGGTCTTTCAAGTCCAAGTTGATTTACTGCAATCTGCTCAACTAGTCCAGTTTGTGTTTTTTCATCAATTTTTATTCTTATATCATTTATTTCTTCATTTAAAGTTTCAATCTTGCTAGATAAAAGATTGTTTTCATATTTCATTTTATCTATTAAAATATATCCTTTAATTATATTTACAAGTACCCAAAGACATATAATAACAGTAAAAATAATAGCTAGGGTTAACCCCTTTTCTCTCTTTCTTTCAAGTTTAGCCTGTCTACTTTGGCTAGCTGCTATTTTATTTTTGACATCTTCATTATATGCCTTATCAAATTGATAAAAATCTCTTTCCACTTTTATCTCCTAAAGAACTTCTACGACTCTGAGTTGTGCTGATCTGCTTCTAGGGTTTTCGACCAACTCTTTGTCTGTAGCTTTTATTGCTTTTTTTATAACTCTCTTTACTTTAGATTTTTTATTGCATACACAAACCGGCAATTCTGGAGGACACTCACAATCACTTTCTAAATCCATAAATGTTTTCTTGACTATATTATCTTCAAGTGAATGGAAAGTAATTATGCAAAGTCTTGCACCAGGATTCATTCTATCTACTAACTTTCTAATTGCCTTGTCTAAATTTTTAAGCTCCTGATTTACTTCAATTCTTATTGCTTGAAAAGTTCTGGTTGCAGGATGTTTTGTTTCTTTCTTAGAAAAAGGAACTACACTTTTAACAAGTTCAGCTAATTGTAACGTTGTATCTATAGGTCTGCTTTCGACTATCTTTTTAGCAACTCTATGGGCAAATTTTTCCTGACCATAATCTTTAATAATCTCGGTAAGTTGCTCTAGAGTATAATGATTTACAACAAAATGTGCATCTACTGACTGTGCTTTATCCATTCTCATATCGAGCTTTGCTTCTTTTAAAAAACTAAAACCTCTATCTGCTTGATCTAGTTGATATGAAGAAACTCCCAAATCAATAACAGCCCCATCAATTTTTTTTATTAATAGGCTGTCCAAAAGTAAATCTATATCTTTAAAGTCAAGCTTTGCAATTACAAAATTCTCGCCGATACTTTTTAATTTTTTAATCGAATAGTCTAGAGCATCTTGATCTTTATCAACGGCAACCAACATTCCATTATCTAATCTTTTTAAAATCTCACTAGAATGTCCCGCTCCGCCTAAAGTTCCATCAAAATAAATTCCATCCTCTTTGACATTTAAATATTGAATTGTCTCTTCTAACAGTACACTCCTATGATAAAAATCCATCCTACATTCCCAGTTTACTTAATTCTCTTAGTACTTCATCTGCATCATAGTCATCTTCTTCAAAACTTGCCTCATATTGTTTTGGATTCCAAATTTCAATATTTTCTCCTCTACCAAGTATTAAAACTTCTTCTCCATTTTTAAGGCCAAATTTTTCTCTTAGTATTTCTGGTATTAGTATTCTTCCATGACTATCAATCCCTACAAGGCTTGTATAGAAGTCAATCTCTCTCATAAATTTCTGTATATTCTTATTTGTTGTAGGCAATTGTGCAAATTTTCTCTGTCTCTTTATATATTCTTCTTGACTAATTATTAAAATAGCATCTTGAGTATATGGAATTGTGAGTACAACAACTTCTTCTAGCTGTTTTCTAAAGCTAGAAGGTACATTTATTCTTCCTTTTGTATCTATATTGTGCGTAAAGCTACCAAGTAACAATCTCATATACATCTCCATAAAATCGGAACATTATCTGACACTTTAGACCACTTTGTCCCACTTTATGCTTATTATAACACAATAAAAAAAAACCTCAAGGGTTTTTATTTATTGATTTAAGATTTTTTATATTTTTTTTTGAAAATAAAATATAGGATGCTAAATAAAATTATCGTTGATAAACTAATTAATTGAGCCACTCTTATAGGCCCAAAGTACAAACTATCAGTTCTCAACCCTTCAATAAAAAATCTTCCAATAGAGTAAAATATTCCATATTTAAAAAATATTTCTCCATTAAATTTCTTTTTATTTATAATAAGAATTAAAATTATAAATCCTATTATATTCCAAAGTGACTCATATAGGAAAGTCGGGTGAACTTTAACACCATCAACAACTATTGCCCATGGCAAATCAGTAGGACCTCCATGAGCTTCCTGATTTATGAAATTGCCCCATCTACCTATAGCCTGCCCAAGTATTAAACCAGGTGCTATACAATCTGCTAAATCAAGAAAAGAATATTTTTTTATTTTACAATATATATATCCTGCAATTGCCCCAAAAATTATTCCACCATGAATGGCCATCCCACCACCTCTAGTATTAAAAATTTCAAGCAGGTTATCTTTGTAGGAATTCCACTCAAAAGCTACATAGTAAAGACGTGCCCCAATTACTGAACTTGGCAATATTACTAAAAGAAGATTTACCAAAGAATCTTCATCATATCCTCTTTTTTTTGCAAATTTTATAAATAATAGAGATCCTAGCAAAATACCTAAAGTTATAAGTATCCCATACCACTTAACCTCTATTCCAAATAATTCAAAAGCTACTGGATTCATTCTAATTGACCTCCAACTACTGTTACAACTCTGTCATTTCCGTTTATTTTTATATATTTAGGATTTTCTAATTCTAATAAAAAATCTTCATACTCAAATGGATGTATATCTGTACCATCTAACATAATATCTATGTAGATCATATTTGATACTTTTGAGAAAAACATCAAAAAGTCAGATATTATAGATTTTTTTATCAATTCAAAATCTTCATCTAAAACTTCTGTTTCTAACTCTCTATTAATTCTTTCAAATAATTTCCTTGGTTGATTAGTTTCTCCTGAAAATACTATTACATTATTTTCTCTACCTATTGAAGCATTAAATCTTGTAAATAATCCTTCTGAATAGGCGTCCCTATAAAATTTAGATACTTCAGAAAACTTTGCACTAAGGGCCAATCTAGTACTAAGCGTTTCTTTTAATCTTTGCTTCTGATCTCCATTTATAATATTATTCTTTATAACATAACTAAAGGAAGGATATACATCACGTTCAACATGTATAAATTCATTAATTCCCTGATTTTCAACTTCTTTTACTTCACTCTTATAGGTAAAAACTTCATTTTTATAAAAATCTGGCAATCTCTCTTGAATATTTTCTAATAAATTTTCATCTATATCTCCAACTAAAACTAGGTGCATATTACTTGGTGTATAAAAACCTTTCATAATTTCATCTAAAATATCTTTATCTATTTCTTTTATGCTTTCTTTAGTTCCTGCAATATCTTTGCCAAATGGGTGGTCTTTATACAAATTACTCATAGCAAGGTTGTATCCAAAATAGGAATCATCATCTAAGTACATATCTATTTCTCTACTTATTATGGAAACTTCTTCATCAATGCCTTTCTGAGTATATTCTGGTTTTACAACTACATTTAAAAGTAAATCTAAACACTCCAAAAAATTTTCAGATGTATAAAAATAATATACAGTCTTACTGTAAGAAGTAAATGCATTCACATCTGCTCCTAAAGATCCCATTTTAGTAAAAAGGTCACTTGATGTATTTTCAAATAGTTTGTGTTCTAAAAAGTGAGCAACGCCATCAGGGAATTTTCTAACTTCCCCCTTCTCATTTATTCCTCTTGTATTGTAAGAACCATAATTTACTATCAAATATGCTGCTTTTTCTAGATAGTTAGGTTTTTTATAGAGTGAAACTTTAAATCCATTGCTAAATTCTCTACTAAAATGTATGTCGGGCAATACTCTATGACTGACTTGTTTCACGCTTACCTCCTTTTATACAGAATTCTGCTTCATATTCAAATAAATTAGCAGCTTCAACTAAATCTTTAACAGACATATCTGCAATCAATTTCTTTTTCTTATCAAGATCAAATTTAAGGCCATAGAAGTCATTAAAAAATTCTCTCTCTATTTGTGTTTCTTGTTTGTCAATTTCTAATTCAATAGAATTAATAATAGATCTCTTAGCCATCTCTAAAACTTTAACATCAACCTTTGAATTTTTAACATCCTCTATTGATGAATGAATTATCTCCTTTAAAAGTTTCAAATTAGAATATTCAAATCCTGTCTTTACATACATTCTCTGCTTTAGCCTATCATAAAAACTATATATGTAATAACATAGTCCATTTTCTTCTCTAGCCCTTCTAAACAATATACTGTTGGCATCAGAACCCATATAGAAAGATAGAAGTTGGATTTTTAAAGTTGTCAATTCATCTATATCTCCTGTATTTAGAAAAGAAGTTGTATAAATTGACTGTTCTATGTCAAAATTTTCCTCATATGAAGATATAAAATCACTTGATTTTTCTAATCTTTGGATTTCAAAATTTTTAAAATCAATTTTTTCTTCTATAAAATCTCCTATTTCATATCTGTAAGTTTTAGCAGGTAAAAATACTTCATTATAAAATTGATACAAACTTTCAGGAGTTATCTGTTCTAAAATTTCTAAAGACCCTAAAGAACTCCCTTCATATTCAGTACCCTTAAAAATTATTTCATTTAATTTTGTATCAGCATATTTAGATTGATCCTTTTTTTGATTCTTTAAATCAATCATATAGTTTTCTTTTTCTCTATAAAAAAGCTCTTCATCAAATTTATTAGAATATACTTTAGGATTAAATATCAACTCTTCAAGAAATTCTAATACTTTTTTTCTATATCCAATTTCTTTTATAAGTTCTTCTCTTAGATAAATAGTTGAAAAAGTACTTAGCACAAATTTTCCATAACCCTTAACAGTCTCACTTAACTTTAAACTATATAATTCAAGTTGCTTTCTTGTTATTGAATATGAATCTGGATATTTCTCTGATCCAGAAAAAAGCACACTGTGAAGCAAATTTAAATATGTAATATTTGTCTTATTATATTCAAAAACCTTATATATCTTTGTTATTTCAACTGGAAATTTTAGAGTTCTTTTTCTTTTTAAAACATCATAAATTGCCATTTTTCCTCCGAAATTAATTATATTATAGCCATTTAATTTTTACTACTTAATACCCTTAAAATTAAAAAAGACTCTGTGTGAGTCTAATTTTATGGAGGCGAGGAGAGTCGAACTCCTGTCCAAAAATAAAATACATAGGCTTTCTCCGCATGCAGTTGCTTTTAATAAGACTCTAGATATAAAACAACAAAATATTCAAGAATCTTTTCAAGTTTATACCTCTTGCAGGTTTTTTGCATTTGAAAATTATGAAAAGTTGAATAGCGTCAAATGCTAAAGGCAACATCAACTTTTATAGCAGAACTAAGCTGCTAAAGCAAAATTATTGTTTTTTGCGTTTGATTTTACACATCCAGTTCTTTAACGTGTACCCCAGATGTAAAAAACACGATGCGCTTACCTATACACTTCATCCCTGTCGAAACCAAGACGCCCCCTAATATTGACGATCTCTTTCTATGGATCTTTTATCATCTTTTAATTTTAAGCTTTCTCTCTTATCATAAAGTTTCTTACCTCTAACAAGACCGACAGTCAACTTAATTCTTCCTCTATCATTGACATAGACCTGTAGAGGAACTAGTGTGAGTCCCTGTTTTTTTACAGCCTCATAGAGTTTTACAATTTCTCTCTTATGCATCAGAAGCTTTCTTTTTCTGTATGGATCTAAATTATGGATATTTCCTTTTTCATATTTTGCAACATGCATTGATAGAACATAGGCTTCTAGATTATCTATACTTATGTAGGCATCTCTTAGATTTAGTTGAGAAGCCTTTATAGACTTGACCTCTGTACCACTTAATTCAATGCCTGCTTCAATACTTTCTTCAATAAAATAGTCAAAGTATGCTTTTTTATTTTTTGCAACAACTCTCATAATTTCTCCATATCTTTTAAATTATAATTTTTTTGGGGTATAAAGTCAAATAAATAACTAAGGAGCAAATATGTTTAATTACGATATTATTATAATAGGTGCAGGCCCTGCAGGTCTATCTGCTGCAATATATGCAGCAAGAAATAAGAGAAAAGTACTTGTAATAGAAAAGAAAAAAATAGGTGGACAAATTTCTGATACGCTAGAAGTTGAAAATTATCCAGGGATACTTTCAATTGAAGGACCAGAAATTTCTAAAATAATGAGAGAACAGGCAGAAAAATTTGGAGCAGAAATAGTTATTGAAGATGTCTTAGAAGTAGATCTCAAAAATAAAGAGGTTAAGTGTCTAGAAAAGGTATATAAATCTCAGTCTATAATCATAGCCACAGGTGCTCAACCTGCAAAACTTCAAATTCAAGGAGAAAAAGAATTTACAGGAAGAGGAGTCTCATATTGTGCAACTTGTGATGCACCTTTTTTTCAAGACCTAGAGGTTTATGTGGTAGGTGGCGGAGATACTGCTGTTGAAGAAGCAATATATATTTCTAAATATGCAAAAAAAGTTTATGTAGTTCACAGACGTGATGAACTAAGAACAACAAAATCAATACAGGAAAAAGCTTTTAAAAATGATAAAATTGACTTTTTATGGTCCTGTGAATTAAAGAAAATAGATGGAGAAAAAATGGTAAATAAAATTTCTCTCCTAAATAAAAAAGAAAATAAAATTTATGAGCTTACTCCAAAAAATGGAGACCCTACATTTGGAATATTTATCATGATAGGACATAATCCAGATACAGACCTTTTTAAAAATCAAATTGATTTAGATGAAAGAGGTTATATAATCTCAGATGAAAAATTAAAAACAAAAATAGAAGGTGTCTTTGTAGCTGGAGATTGTAGAAAAAAATTATTAAGACAGCTAATTACTGCTTGTTCAGATGGTGCTATAGCTGCAACACAGGCAGAACACTATTTAGAAAAAATTCAAGCCTCTCATTAATGAGAGGCTTTTAATTTATTAAAATATTTATTTACTATACCGCAAATCGGAAATGGACAACATCTCCATCTTCTATTACATATTCCTTACCTTCAAGTCTAAGCTTTCCAAGATCCTTTGCCTTTTGAAGGCTTCCCAATTCTTTAAGTGTATCAAAATCACAAACTTCTGCCCTTATAAATCCTCTTTCTATATCTGAATGAATTTTACCGGCAGCTTGAGGAGCTAAAGTTCCTTTTTTTATTGACCAAGCTTTAGTCTCCATCTCACCTGTTGTAATAAATGATATCAAATTTAAAAGTTTATACCCAGCTTTTACAAGTCTATCAAGTCCGGATTCTTCTATTCCCATCTCCTCCAAAAATAATTGCTTATCTTCTGGATCGAGCTCAGCTATTTCCTGTTCAGCTTGGGCACATATACTTATACACTGTGATTTTTCACTTTTTGCTCTATCTTCTACAGCTTTTACATAGTTATCATTTTTACCATCAAAAACTGTATTGGCAATATAAATAGTAGGCTTTAAAGTTAAAAAGTTATAACTTTTAATAACATCTAGTTCATCATCACTAAAATCGAAAGCTCTGAGCATTTTATTGTCTTCAAGAACCTTCTTAGCCTTCTCTAAAATTTCCAATTCAACTAATGCACTCTTATCTGCTTTTGCCTGTTTATTTAATCTTGATAATATCTTTTCTAGACTTTGAATATCAGCAAAAATCAATTCTAAATTTATTACATCTATATCATCTAGTGGATCTATTTTAT
>JAEZUZ010000019.1 GCA_023443345.1 Bacillota bacterium | reverse complement strand
CAAATTTGAGGTGGTAGATTTACAGGGGCACACTCCTAATCAGTGTGGATTGTATGATAGAGAAAAAAAGATACTTCATGCAGCAGATGCAATACTTGCAAAGATTACCCCTAATATAACATTTTGGGGATTTGACTACGGAGATAGTTTAGGAAAATATTTTGCAACACTAGATAAAATTAGAGATATGGATGTAGATATTCTATTAAGCTGTCACAGATCTTTGATAGAAGATAAGAATAAAAGGGTAGATGAATTAAAGGAACATCACAGGAGAAGACTTGAAGATATAAGAGGAATTTTAAGTGATGGATCTTATTACACTCCAAGAGATGTAGCAATGAGAATGAAGTGGGATATAAGTTCTAAGACTTGGGAAGACTTTCCTTCATCTCAAAAGTGGTTTGCAGTAGGGGAAGCACACGCACATCTTGAACACTTGAGAGCTTTAGAAGAATTAGAATTTAAAGAAGAAAATAATATTTATTATTATAGAAAGAGGAAGTAATGAGTAAGGTTTATGCAAAAGTTGATGGCAGAGAAATAAGAGATATAGATATTCAAGAAGTTTTAAATAGCTACCCTCAGGAGCACCTTCAGAGAATTCTTGCAATGGGAGAGAAGGCTGTAGTTGAAGAAGCTATAAGACAGGAATTGATATACAAAAAAGCACAGGAAGACAAAATAGAAGAGACAGAAGAATTTAAAGCTGAACTAGATAGAGTAAAGAAACAGTTGCTTAAGTCTGTATTTCTTCATAAAATGTTTTTAAGTGTTGAGCCTACAGAAAAAGAGGTTGAAGATTATTACAACTCAAATAGAGATAAGTTTAAAAATCATGAGCAAGTAAGAGCTTCACATATACTAGTAAAGACATTAGAGGAAGCAGAAGATGTCTTAAAAGAATTAGAAACTAAGTCTTTTGAAGAGGTCGCAAAAGAAAAAAGCACATGTCCATCAAGCCAAAAAGGTGGAGATTTGGGATTCTTCTCAAGAGGCATGATGGTTAAAGAGTTTGAAGATGCTTCATTTTCTATGGAAAAGGGAAAAGTAAGTGATCCTGTTCAAACACAATTTGGATATCACATCATAAAGGTTGAAGATAAGAAGGAAGCTAGCGAAAAGACTCTAGCTGAGTCAAAGAACGAAATACTAAACATACTAACTCAACAGAAATCGGCTCAGAAGTATGATCAAATACTAAAAGAGCTAGAAGAAAAATATAAAGTAGAAAGAATGTAATTAAAAGGAGGGAAACCTCCTTTTATAGTATAATATATATAAAAAAGGGAGAAAAATGGGATTAGTATATATAAGGTCAAAAAGCGTAGACCCAAGATTTAATTTAGCTTTAGAGCAATATGTTTTTGATGAACTACCAAGAGATAATGAATACTTCATGTTATGGCAGAATAAAAATACAATCGTAGTTGGAAAACACCAGAATACATTTAATGAAGTAAATATGAACTTTGTAAGAGACAATGATGTACATGTAGTAAGAAGGCTGTCTGGCGGTGGCGCAGTATACCACGATTTGGGAAATGTCAATTTCACTTTTATAATGGATAAAAAGGACAGTAAAAATATAGATTTTTCAATGTTTTGCAATGCAATGATTGAAGTTTTAAGTGAGTTTGGGGTTAAGGCTGAGCTCAGCGGCAGAAATGACATGGTTATTGAAGGTAAAAAATTTTCTGGAAATAGCCAGTATATTAAGGAATCAAGAGTTATGCACCATGGTACACTCATGTTAGACTCAGATTTAGAAAAGGTTATGTTAGCTCTTACACCTGATGCAAATAAAGTCATGAGCAAGGGAGTTGATTCTATAAGATCTAGAGTTACAAATATATCTGATTATTTAGATAAAAAAATAGATGTTGAGGAATTTATTGCAACAATTGTAAAATCGATATATAAGAATAGGACTTATGCAGAGTATCACCTAAATGATAGAGACTTAAAGAAAATCAATGAAATAATGCATCAGAGATATTTGAACTGGGACTGGAACTTTGGTCAAAGCAAGGACTATCAGAAAAAAGTCAAGAAATATATAGAAAATGTAGGAACTATAGAGCTCTCATTAAATCTATTTAATGGACTTATAAAGGATATATCTATAAATGGAGACTTTTTTGACTATAGAGACATCAAAGAGGTGGAATTACTTCTTACAGGAAAGAAATATCAGATAGAGGCAATTAGAGAGTCTCTAAATGACATAAAGATAGAAGAGTACATCAAAAATTTAGATAATGATCAATTTATAGACTTGATTTTTAATTAGAAGGAGAATATATGCAAACTCCAATACTTAATTTTGAAGTTGGACAAACTTATGTAGGTTTTTTCTATGTAAAGAGTGTCGAAGTTAGACAAAACAAATTAAATAAGCCATATTTAGATTTTACTCTAAGTGATGCTACTTCAGAAATAAATGGGAAGCTCTGGGAGGTTTCAGATAAAGAAGTAGACCTATATCACTCAGGAGATATTATAGCGGTTAAGATGGAAATTACATCTTGGCAAGATCAGAAGCAGGCCAAAATATTGATGCTAAGGCCATCTAATTCTGAAGATGAGATAGATATGGGCTCTATTGTACCAATAGCTCCTATTGATCCAAAACAGATGTATGACGAGATATATTCAATAGCAGAAAGCCTGACAAATCAAGAGTTAAGAGCGATGTCTATAAGTGTATTAGAAGAGTATAAAGAGAAGTTGATGATATATCCAGCAGCCAAGAGCAACCATCACTCTTTTAGAAGTGGGCTTTTATATCATCTACTTAGAATGATAAGAGTTGCAAGGGCACTTTGTGATATATATTCGGCTAATTTTGAACTCCTCTATACAGGTATAGTATTTCATGATATGCAAAAGATAACAGAGATGAATATTTCTCCGATTGGACTAGTTACTGAATATTCTAAAGAGGGGACTCTAATTGGTCATATTGTTGAAGGTATAGTTGATGTAGATAAAAGAGCAGAGAAATTGGGTGTAAGTGATGAGGTGAAATTACTGATTAAGCACATGGTGCTATCACATCAT
Source organism: Bacillota bacterium (assembly GCA_023443345.1). GTDB lineage: Bacteria > Bacillota > Clostridia > Peptostreptococcales > Acidaminobacteraceae > JAEZUZ01. Next base: position 9,057 of record JAEZUZ010000019.1, on the reverse strand, counting down.
GGAGAACCAGAATATGGCTCACCTATAAAGCCGCTATTTTTAGAGGCACAGCTACTTCACTTTATTGACAATATCGATGCTACTGTCTTTGATTTTCAAAGAGCTACAGAAAATATAGAAAAGGGAACTTTTTCAAATAAAATATTTTCACTAGATAAGAGAAGTGTATATTTGCCAAATCTATAGATAAAATAAGCATCTACCTGAGGTAGATGCTTTTAAATTTCTATATTTTATGATGAGTCTTAAGGACTCTTCCTATGTATAACATGTGATTATCCCCGTTTGGATAGTATCTGTCCTGGAGTCCCTTATCACTTATATTGTCCTTATCTAATTGGACTCTCATGAGAATTTCACATTCATAGCTGATCAGAGCATCTTTTACATATGGAGAACGGACAAGTTGGGACTCTTTCATATCTAAATTTAACTCTCTGATCTTATCCATGTCTCTGCCACTTCTAGTTCCACACACTGCAAGCTCTTTTTTAAAGGTATTTTCTTCAACCAAACTTACTGTAAAGTCATTTGAGTTTTCTAGAAGCTCGTAAGTATATCTGCTATTTCTGACATATATCAGAAATACCTGTTCGCCCCATAGTACGCCAGCCTGTCCCCAGCCAATTGTCATTACATTGGTTCTATCATTATTGTCTCTTACTGCTATAAAAGCTCCTGGATTTAGTGTTTCTAGTCCCTTGTCTATATTATAAAAATCCATAACCCCTCCTTAGCTAAATAATAACACAATTAAAGGTTGTAGTTGTTTAAAATTTGCCTCGTTGGTTAGAATAAAAAAAGAGGTAACTATGTTATTAGATAAAAAGGGAAGAATAGAATATTTTATAAATAATCAGAAGAATAAATGTGAATATATAGGTGTAGAGATAGAACATATCGTAACAGATGATAAATATAGATGGACAAGCTATAGCGATAGGTTGGAGCTATTTAAGTACTTAATAGAAGAAAGAGGATATAGTCCTCAACATGTAGATGGAGTTTTACTTGCTCTAAAAAAAGAAGACTTAGATATTTCATTAGAGCCAGGAAGTCAGCTCGAGGTAAGTATTGAACCAAAGAAAACTTTGGATGAAATAGACTTTGCCTATGAGAAATTTTTAAGAGATATTGTGCCATATTTAAAGAAAAGGAATCAAAAATTATTAGACATATCTTTTCAGCCACTTACAGAGATGTCAGAAATAGAGCTTCTTGATAAAAAGAGATATAGGTGGATGGATGAAGAATTTTCTAAAACAGGGACAATGGGAAAGTACATGATGAGGGGAAGCGTTTCGACACAGGTTTCTGTTGACTACTGTAGTGAAGAAGATTTTATTAGAAAGTACCAATTGGCAAGTAAACTGTCTCCTTTTATCTCTATTCTTACAGATAACTCACCTCTATGTGAAGGTAAGATATATAGAGAGAATGCACTTAGAACTAAGATATGGAATAATACAGACTCACCTAGATGTGGACTTTTAAAAGGTTCTCTTGATAGTAAATTTGATTATGATTTCTATCAGAAAGAGTTAATGAAAATAAGACCTTTAGTTATGATAGATAATGATGATAATTTCTATAGAACAGATAAAAGTGCTATAGAAGAGTTCGGAGATTTAATATCAGAAAAACATTGGGAATATCTCATAGGTATGACATTTTTCGATGTTAGAGCCAAAAATTTTATAGAGATCAGAATGATGGATCACATGGGATATCCAAACCATCTATCAGGGGTAGCTTTTATCAAAAATATTTTCTACAATAGTAAGACTTTAGAAATTTTAGAAAATAAGTTTAGAGAATTTTCAGAAAAAGATGTGGTTGAATTTAAGGATAGAATAATTAAAAGAGGGCTTAGAGATAGCTCCGTTCTAGATATTTGTAGGTTTATTGTAGATGTAGTTGTAGAAAATGCAGATGTTTCTGATTCAAAATATTTAGAAATATTTAAGGACATTATAAGAAATAAGAAGACGCTCAAGGATAGAAAAGTAGAAGAATTAGATATAAATTTTGAAAAGGCACTCAAAAATATGGAGGTAGATTTTGAATTACACTAGAGAGATAGATTCATTAGTAGTAGAGAAAGTGCAAAAAGATATAGATAGATACTATAGAGATTATAAAAAAATAAAGGAAAGACAAAAAGACAGTGATGCTTACTACCATGGAGAACCAGTTCCATTTCTATATAATGCAAGATACTATACTCAAGAAGAATTAGAAGACTTCAGAGATATAGTTAAAGAGGCAACAGAACTTTTTAATAGAGCAAGAGATATATTTGAGAGAGATGAAAAACTTAGAAAATTGTGGAGATTTAGTGATTTAGAAGAGGAACTATGTCTTATTAAATCAAGAGTTGAGCCTTTTTTTCCCATCTCGAGAATGGACATTTTTTACAGAGGCAAAGACGACTACACTTTCTGTGAGATAAATACAGATGGCTCATCGGCAATGCTAGAAGATAGGGCACTCTTTGAACTATATAGAGACTCTGAATTATTTAATGAATTGAACGAAAAATTTATTCAGAAACCTTTTGAACTCTTTGATAGTTGGGTCAGCAATTTTTTAGAACATAGTCCTTGCGGTATAGATAATCCAGTAGTTGGAATTGTAGATATAGAAGTTGATAAAAAAGAGTTTATAAGATTTAAGGAAGCTTTTGAAAAAAGAGGAATTAGGACATTTCTTATAAAAGTTGAAGATCTAAAATGTAGAGATGATGGCTATTTATATTATAATAACCAGAGAGTAGATATGATATATAGAAGACTTGTAACTTCAGATCTACTTAGAAATTTAGATAAATGCCAAGAATTCATAAAAGGGATCAGAGAGCAGAAGACTGTATTTGTAGGCGAGATTAAAAGCCAGATTATTCACAACAAGAGCTTTTTTGCAGTGCTTCATAATAAAGAATTTCAGAAAAAACTTAACAAAAGCCAAATTGAGTTTATAAATAGGCATATCCCATATACAAAATTCTTAGATGAGGTAGATATAGACAAAATAAATAAGGATGAGTACCTTCTTAAGCCTACAGATAGTTATGCTTCTAATGGAGTATATGCTCTTAGGGACTTAACTCAAAAAGAATTTGGGGATTTGCTATCAAAGATAGATACAGAGAATTATTTGATTCAGAAGTATGCAGATTTACCTATAATTGAGATGATAGACTTTGAAAGTGATAAAGTTGTAGAAGACTATTTTCAAATTACTGGTTTATTTTGCTACAATGCCAAGCTTCAGGGATTATATAGCAGAGCTGGGCAGAGATCTTTAATATCTGGAATTCATGGCGGAAGGACTTTAGCCTCAGTTAAGATTGGAAATAGAGATGAGTAGTTTAGATATAGTATTGATTACACTAATGGTTATAAATTTTCTCTTTGCTTATATTGTAGGAGTAAGGGGAAAGTGCAAATTTCTATATGATGTTGAATTGGTAAATTTAGATAGAAAGAAGAAAAAGTCATATTTAAAAGAGCATCGAAATAATTCAACGCTCTTTGGATTAGTTTCTTTTATAATTTTTTATATAAATAAATTCTTGAAAGAGTTAAATATCGCTGTAATTATAGTTATAATTATCTTTTTTGTAGTGAAATTCTTAAAGATACAAAAGAAATATACTGGTAGATTTATTTAAACACAGAGTTTATCTAAACTCATTCCATTATCTAGAGATTTCTGATATATTTTTTTACATATATCGAAGGTATTGAAAAGTTCTTTGGTTTTTTCTTCCTGTGCATAGACTTTCCAATATTTACAGCACTTGTAATTATCTCCACTATGTGTCATATATCCAATTACATCACATAGCGGATAACCAAGAAATAGTCCAACTTCGTGAGGGAAGTTGCCCTGAGATGGTATTTTTTCAGATAGTTTTGTAATGAGACACTCTAGAGAATTATATTTGTATCCACACCTTTCAAGAAAACACTTATTGCACGGAGTATTTAACCACCTATCAAGGAGGTTTTTTCTATAGATATATAGAAGGACTCTCTTTTGGTTTTCTGATAGTATTTTAAGAATTACTCCCTTTTTAGCTAGTATTTCTGAAAGACGTAGAAATTCACTATTAAATTCATTATAGGAGCTAGGTTTATAATTTATTAAACTAGCAGGTTTTATCCCTGCTAATGTAGCACTGGCGTGGTTTATAATACAGCGTTCTAACATAATACCTCTTAAATTTATGCTACAAAACAAAGTAAAATATGTCAAGTAATTGAGAAAGGATATCAATTGGAAGTTTTATCTCCTGCAGGTTCAATAAAACATATATATGTTGCAATTAATGCTGGCGCAGATGCGATATATCTGGGCGGGTCTCTCTTTTCTGCCAGAGCTTATGCAACTAATTTTGATGATAGTGAATTAGAAGAGGCGATTAACTATGCACACAAGTATGGAGTGAAGATATATTTAGCAGTAAATACTCTGATTAAAAATCACGAATTAGAAGTTGCTCTTAACTATATAAATAGAGCTTACGAAATGGGAGTAGATGCAATAATTGTTCAAGATGCAGGACTAGCCTTTGAGATGCTAGATAAGTTTGAAAAAATAGAAAAGCACGCTTCAACTCAGATGAATCCTCATAATAAAGAGGGATTAGTATATTTAAAGGAGCGCGGTTTTGCAAGGGCTGTTCTAGCAAGAGAACTCGATTTAAATCAAATAGAAAAATTAAAAGATGTAGAAATAGAAAAGGAATTCTTTGTCCAGGGGGCACTCTGTATATGTTCAAGTGGCCTCTGTCTTCATTCTTCGATGATGAAAGATAGATCTGCAAATAGAGGAAGATGCGGACAGGCATGCAGACTTGAGTATGAACATATAGTAGATGGAAGAGTTGTTGAAAAGGGCCATCTTCTAAGTCCAAAAGATTTTTTAATGGCAGATAGAGTAGAGGACTTAAGAAGAGCAGGGATTGAGAGTTTAAAAATAGAAGGAAGAATGAGAAAAATTTCCTATGTGTATGAGGCCACAGATCTCTATAGGAAGGCCGTTGATGCTCTAGAATATTCTAAGGAAAATATATCTAAGGTGTTTAATAGAGAGGGATTTCATGAGGGATATTTTAATCAAGACTTCTATAAAAATCTCTTAGCAAAAAACAATCCATCTAATAGTGGTATAAAAATAGGTAAGTTATCTAATGATACCATTATTACAAGACATAATTTAAAAGTTGGAGATGGAATAAGGATAGCAGATGAGGGTTTTGAAGTAAGTGAAGTAAGAAAAATATCAAAGGATACTTTTAAAATTTCACCAAAACCTAAAAATAAAAAGGGAGATGTCTATCTCACTAAAGATGTATTAATTGAAGAACATGCAAATTTAAAGACAGCTAAGTTTGAAAAAGTAGAGAAAATAGATGTCGATGTTGAATTTGTTGTAGGAGAAAGTTTCAAAATAATAACTCGTGATGGAGTATTCTCTGGGCAGAAAATAGATGTAGCAAAAAATGCTCCAATAGATAAAAAGACAATTATAAAGCAACTATCTAAGAGAAATGACACGCCAATTGAGTTAAGAATAAACAACATTTTGATTGAAGGCGATGGATTTTTAAGTATTGCTCACATCAATTCACTAAGAAGAGAAGTTGTAGAATATTTTCAAAGTAAAAAGATTCCTAAGAGGAGAGAATTCAACTTTGATAAAAATATTAGGAAATTCAGAGAAGAAATTAGAGATACTCTATTTGTAGAAGTTACTTACAAAAGACATTTAAACCTAGTTGATAAAAGGGCAACTCTTGTAATAAATCCATATTTCAGAGACAGAGGGACATTTAGCATCTCTGATTTAAGAGAAATAGATAGAGACTTTTATATTAAGACTTCAAGTGTCGTTTATGACATAGACAATTTAAAGATTGATGAAATAGCTAAGAATAAGCACTTCAAAGGAATAGTAACATCTGATATTGGAGTTATAAGTAGATATAGTAGTTTGTACAATATAGTAGGTGATTACAAGTTAAATGTGCTAAATGACTCTGCTTTTTCATTTTATAGCGATGTAGGTGCTATGTTATTAAGTGAAGAGCTCACTTATAAAGAGATGCAGGAGTTTAAAAATAAAGATAGGTCTATAGTAAGTCTATATCTCAGAGTTGAAAATATGGTTACGAAGTATTGTCAATTAAGAGATGGAGTCAACTGTTCAAGAGTATGTACTAGACACTCAAGCTCTCTTAAAGACAATAAGGGATATGAGTTCAAAATACTTCATGATATAGAATGTACAAGTCATATGTACAATAGCGCAGTAAAAAATATACTTTCTAAGAGAAAAAATCTAGAAGAGGGTGGATTTAAGAAATTCTATATTGCCTTCTTTGATGAAGATGAAGAAGTAGTTAGAGAAGTTCAGGAAGCATTCTTTAATTATAAGAATTTCAGTATCAAAAATCAGACATATGGGCACTACTTCAATGCCATACAATAAAATAACAGAGCTTTTGCTCTGTTTTTTAACTTAGTCGATTGCTTTTCTATAAAATCTTCCGTGAAAACTCTGAGTCTGAAATACATTTATTATTATATTTGGGTCAGCTTTTTTAAGTACATTTATTATTTCTTCTACTTCGTAGCTTGAAACGATAGTGTGGCACACTGAGAGATCCATATGGCTATATCCCCCATAGCCAGGGACAACGCTCATTCCGTGTCTAAAGTTAGACATATAGGCCTGAATGACTTCTTCAGCTTTAGATGTTGTAATTTGAAGAGTTACCTGATCGTATCTATGATGGAATTTCTCTATCGTCTTTGTTGAGATAAACTGGAATAGTATTGAGTATCCAGCATATTCAAATCCGAATAAGTAACCAAATATAAGTAGCATAATTGCATTAAATACAAATATATGTTGCCAAATAGATTTTCCGATCTTATCAGAAATAAGAAGAGCGATAAAGTCTGTTCCCCCACTACTTCCTCCGCTTACAAGAGCAAGAACAAGGCTAAAGCCATATACGGTTCCACCAATTGTACAATCTAAAATATGGTCTGAAAATACAGGCTCAAATTTCAAAATACTCAAAAATAGAGATGTAAGCACAAATTGAAGTGTAGAGAGCATTGTAAATCTAAAAGAAATTCTTTTAAAACATATTATTGCAAAAGGTAGATTTAAAAGAATTACTAGTAGAGATATATCTAAGTTTATTCCTATAAGATTAGAAATCTCATGTATAAGTATTGACAGGCCTGTAAAGCCACTTGAGAGCATTGAACTCCCTCTTACAAATACCAAAATTGCATAGCTCTGTAGCAGGCTCGATAATACAATGAGTATTATTTTTTTAATCCATATAAAGGTTTCGTTTTTTGAATTAATTATGCTCATAATTCCATTTTATATAAATCAGAAATAAAAACAATAATAAAATAAAATATTTAATTAAATTCATAAAAAATGTATAATAGTTGTGCTAAGAACTTCTAGGAGAGATAAATGATAACAAAAAAAAGAGTAAAGAGATTTTTATTAGTTAATTTAGGTGTAATTATGATAGCACTTAGCATTCACATGTTTCTTGTGCCATCAAATTTAGCAGCTGGAGGAGTGAGTGGTCTAGCGATAGTTACCAGCTCATATGTCAAATTCCTAAATCCAGGTATGATAATGTTGATTTTTAACTTCATACTCTTTCTTTTGGCATTTATATTTATTGGGAAGGCATTTTTTGGATACACCGCTTATGCAACAATAGCGCTTTCTCTAATGGTTGGATTTTTAGAAAGTACTTTTCCAAATATAAATTACTTTCCTGATGAGATAATAATGAATTTGATATTTGGAATTCTCCTTGGCTCTTGTGGAATGGCAGTTCTATTTTATCAGGGGGCTTCAAGCGGGGGAACAGATATCATCGCAATGATAATAAATAAATATCTAAAAATAGATGTAGGTAAGAGCCTATTTATATGTGATGCAGTAGTTACAATTCTAGCTACAATTACATTTACTCCAAGAATAGGAATGTATTCATTTCTAGGTATTCTCATGAATGGAATTCTAATTGATAAAATCATAGCTGGTTTTAACACCCGTGTACATGTATATATAATTACTGCTCACCACGAGAGGATTAAAGATTTAATACTTAACAAAATGAATAGGAGTGGTACATATCTTTCGGGAAAGGGAATGTATTCAGATCTTCCAAGAGATGTAATAAGCTTAGTTGTAACAAAGAGACAGTATATTGAAGTTAAAAATTTTCTAGCTGAGGTAGATCCTACAGCATTTGTCATTATGAACTATGTTCATGATGTTTTAGGAGAGGGGTTCACATATGAAAATGAGCCAAGATAAAAAGAAAAAGAATTTTAGATTTTGGATTGCATTTATAGGTGCAAAGGCAATGATATTTCTCATGAGACTTCTTAAGAGGAATGCATCATACTTGCCAGGGGCTTTTGCAGATAAAATATGTAGTGATTTGCTCTCTAGAATTGATAAGCCAGAAAATATCGTATGTGTTACAGGTACTAATGGCAAGACTACAGTGTGCAATATGCTAATATCGGCTCATGAGAAATTGGGCAAAAAGGCACTTGATAATCATTTAGGATCAAACACAAAGCAGGGAGTAGTCACTGCCTTTATAAATGGTGCGAAATTAAGCGGAAAGACCAAGTACAATTATGCTGTAATAGAGGTAGATGAGAGAAGCAGTCACCAGATATATCCCCACCTAAAGCCAAATTATATAATTTTAACTAATCTATTTCAGGATTCCTATCAGAGGAATGCTCATCCATTCTACATAAGAGAACTATTAGAGAGGACTATACCAGATGTTTCCACTCTAATCGTCAATGCAGATGATTTGCTAGTTAGCACTCTTAAAGAGGGACAAAATAGAGTTGGATTTTCAATAGCTAAACAGGACTATGAGAAAGATATCAACAATAGTCTAAGTGCTGTAGTAAGGGTATGCCCTAACTGTAGAGGCAAACTTACAAGAGATTTTATTAGATATCACCACATAGGAAG